>NZ_JBHUUX010000010.1:0-131541 GCF_042670845.1 Promicromonospora sp. NPDC057138
AGCACTTCCCGCCGCTTGGACAACGGCCAGGGATACCCAGACGGCATCACAACCCCCGATCACTCGAACGTTGCACTGACCGTATGAATCCGCCGGGCTCGGCGGACCCGCAACCCTCGGTTCGAAGCTGCCTGTGACACATAGCTTGCGGTTCGGCGCCGCCGCGCGCCCTGATGGACGCGGAGCTTGCGGTTCGGCGCCGCCGCGCGCCCTGATGGACGCGGAGCTTGCGGTTCGGCGCCGTCGCCCGCGGTGCGGTTCGACGCGCCGGACCCACCGAGCAGGGCCCTGGCGCGATCCTTGCGGGTAGTGGCGAAACGTATGGCGCAATCCTTGCGCACCATGGCGTTCGAGCCTCTTTCGACCCGGCGCCGGCGCGCAGAGCATGGAGGCATGACTCGCATAGCCATCAACGGATTCGGCCGCATCGGCCGCAACTCCCTCCGCGCCCTGCTGGAGCGCGACAGCGACCTCGACGTGGTCGCGATCAACGACCTCACGGCCCCGGACGCCCTTGCCCACCTGCTCAAGTACGACAGCGCGCTCGGCCGCCTCGGCCGGTCCGTCGAGGTCGACGGGGACGAGCTCGTGGTCGACGGCCGCCACATCAAGGTGCTGGGCGAGCGTGAGCCCGGCAAGCTGCCGTGGGCGGAGCTCGGCGTCGACATCGTGCTCGAGTCCACCGGCCGGTTCACCTCGGCGGACGCCGCCCGCGCGCACCTCGACGCCGGAGCCCGGCGGGTGCTGGTCAGCGCCCCCTCGGCCGGCGCCGACGTCACGCTCGCCTACGGCGTGAACACCGACGTCTACGACCCGGCCCAGCACGTGATCGTCTCGAACGCCTCGTGCACGACGAACGCCCTGGCGCCGCTGGCCGCCGTCCTGGACGACCTGGCCGGGATCGAGCACGGCTTCATGACCACCGTGCACGCCTACACCCAGGAGCAGAACCTGCAGGACGGGCCGCACCGCGACTGGCGCCGGGCCCGCGCCGCCGCCGTCAACATCGCGCCCACGACGACGGGCGCGGCCAAGGCGATCGGCCTGGTGCTGCCGAACCTCAACGGCAAGCTGTCCGGCGACTCGATCCGGGTACCCGTCCCGGTCGGCTCCCTCGTGGAGCTGAACACGACGGTCTCCCGCGAGGTCACCCGTGACGATGTGCTCGCGGCCTACCGGACGGCGGCCGACGGCAGCCTCAAGGGCATCCTCGACTACTCCGACGAGCCGCTGGTCTCCAGCGACATCACCGGTCAGCCGGCGTCGGCGATCTTCGATGCCGCCCTGGTCCGCGTCGACGGCACGCACATCAAGGTCGTCGCCTGGTACGACAACGAGTGGGGCTTCTCCAACCGGGTCATCGACACGCTGGAGCTGCTCGCCCGCGCCTGAGCGACAGTAGCGTGCTGCTGTGCGCGTGCCTGATCGATGCGGTCACGGAAGGGAACACCTCATGATGAACGGCCTGCCGTACTTCACGGCCGGCACGGGATCGCCCCTGGTGGTTCTCTTCTACACCCCGGAAGCGGCCAACCCGACGGGCCTGGCTCGCTGGTCGACGATGCGGATGCTGCGACCGTTCACGGAGCACTTCACGGTCTACGTCGTCAATCGCCCGCCCGGGCTGCCGTCGTCGACGACGATGGTCGACCTCGCGGCCGTCTACGCGGCAGCGATCAAGACCACCTTCGAGGGCCCGGTGAACGTGCTGGCCATCTCCACGGGCGGGTCCATCGCCCTGCAGCTTGCCGCCGACCATCCCGACCTGGTCGACCGTCTCGTCCTGGGCGGTACGGCCTGCAATCTCGGCCCGGTCGGCAAGCGAGCCCAGCGCGCCTACATCGAACGAGCACGCCGGGGCGACCGGCCGAGCCCTGCGCTGGCCGAGGTCGTCACGGAGTCGGCCATCGGCCGAAGACTGCTCGCCGGCCTGCTCTGGCTGTCGGACGGCGGCCACAAGGACTACACCGACGCCGTCACCGTGCTCGATGCCGAGGACGGCTTCGACCTGCGCGGACGGCTGCACGACGTCAAGGCGCCCACACTGCTGATCCAGGGCGACAAGGACCTGGTCTACCCGATCGAGCTGGCCAGGCAGACGGTCGAGGGCATCCCTGACGCCCGGCTCGTCGTCTATGCGGGCCGAAGCCACAGCAGCACGTTCAACGACAAGCGCTTCGCCCCCGACGCGCTCGCTTTCCTCAAGTAGTCGAGTGGCAGCGCGAGTGGTCGGCATTCCGTCAGGTCATCGGCACTCCGAGGTACCGATCACCTGACGGACTACCGACCACCCGCCACGGCTGCCGCGACGCTCCCGATCCACCTGCGTTGCCGCCGGGTCTCCACCGCGCGGGGCCGGTAGTGCTCGCGTACCCACGCCACGGCGTCGTCCGGCGCCACTCCGCTCATGATCGCGAGGACCGCCATCGCCGTGCCCGTCCGGCCGACCCCGCCGCCGCACGCGATCTCGACCCGCTCGGTCGCTGCCCGCGCGTGGGCCTCTCCCAGCGCGGCCACGGCCTCGTCGGTCGAGCTGGGCAGGCCGAAGTCGCGCCACCGGACCCACCGGTACTCCCAGTCGGGAACCCGCGGATCGCGGCCGAGCAGGTAGACGGCGAAGTCCGGGGCGGGGGCGTCGCCGCGCAGACGGCGCAGCCCCGTGCCGCGGACGCGCCGGCCGTCGGGGAGCTCCACGACGCCGTCAGTCATGTCCCACTGGCTCATCGCCCCAGCCTACTGAGCCGCGCACCGATGAGTAACGTGGCTTTCCACAGTCGGACAGGCATGGAAACCGGAAGGAGCCAGTCATGAGCAAGATCCTCACTCATATGACCATGTCGCTGGACGGGTTCATCGCCGATCCGCACGACAACCCCGGAGAGCTCTTCGACTGGTACGGGTCCGGGGACGTCACCGTGCCGAGCTCCAACGAGGACGTCTCGTTCGAGGTCGATGAGGCCAGTGCGGCCGTGCTGCGTGACCTGACCACGAACGTCGGGGCGCTCGTCGCCGGTCGGCGCCTGTTCGACATCGCCGGCGGGTGGGGAGACAACCACCCGGTGGGCGCCCCCGTCGTCGTGGTCACTCACCGCCCGCCCGAGGACGCGGACAGATGGCCGAGGACGACGTTCCTCGACGACGTCGGCACGGCGATCGACCGGGCCCGGGAGCTCGCGGGCGACAAGGACGTCACCATCGCGAGCGCGAACGTGGCTCAGCAGGCCCTCACGCTCGGCCTGGTGGACGAGGTGTGCGTCAGCCTCGTGCCCGTGCTGTTCGGCGAGGGGATCCCGTACTTCGCGAACCTGGGCGGCCACCACCTCCTGGAGGACCCGGTGGTGGTCCAGGGGCGTCGGGCGCTGCACCTGAGGTACCCCGTCCGGCGCTGAGCGGGGTGGGCGATCGGGCGGCCCGGCGGGCCCCTGTCACCGACCGGGTGCGACGTCCGACATCAGCCCCGCGAGGTCGTCGAACTCCCGCGTGAGCAGGGCTTCCAGGCTGGCCGACGGGTCGTCCAGCCAGCGGTCGACCACTTCGGCCCAGGCGACCAGGCCGACGTCGGCCGCCAGGCGGGCCACGCGCCCTGGGAGCCCGCGGTCCTCGAGCGCCGCCGCGAGGGTGGACTTCAGGGACTGACGCTTGGCCAGATCACGCTCCCGCAGCGCGGGGGACGCCGAGATCACGCGGTGCCGGGCCTCGGTCACTGTGCGTGCCGCCTCGAGGGTCGGCACGGCCGCCCGGAAGGCTCGGCGCAGGACCGCGAGCGGCGGAGCGTCATCCGGAGCGCTGCTCACGGCTGCCGCCAACGCCGCTTGGAGGGCTGCCTCGCCGTCGAAGAGCACCTCGCGCTTGTCGGCGAAGTGCCGGAAGTAGGTGCGTTCCGTGACCCCGGCCCTGGCTGCGATCTCGGCAGTGGTCGTGGCGTCGAACCCTCGCTCGGCGTAGAGATCGAGAGCGGCCTGTTGCAGGCGGCGGCGTGCATCTTCTCCACTGCGAGGCATGGGCCGATGCTACCGCGTTGTGTCAGTCACTGCCGCGACCGTGTTAGTGTCAGCGACTGACGCTACGTTGCTTTCCGCTTCGACCCAGGAGTCCTCATGCATGTGTTCGTCACCGGCGGATCCGGTCAGACCGGCCCCGCCATCGTCACCGAACTGATCACGGCGGGCCACGCCGTCACCGGGCTGGCCCGGTCCAGCGCCAGTGCGGACCGTCTCGAAGCGCTCGGCGCGACGCCGTTCCCGGGCTCGCTGGAGGATGCCGACGCACTCGCCGCCGGGGCGGCCCGCGCCGACGGCGTCGTGCACATGGCCATCGCCGGCAGCTTCGCCGACCCGGACGACCTCGCGCGCCGCGACGTCGCCGCGATCACCACGCTCGGTGAAGCGCTCGTCGGCACGGACAAGCCGTTCGTGAGCACGTCGGGGACGCTGGTGCTGCCCGCCGGCCGCGTCAGCCACGAGCGGGAGCCGGCGGACCCGGCGTCGATCGCTCCGTTCCGCATTCCCGGCGAGGACGCATGCCTCGGGTTCGCGGAGCGCGGCGTGCGGTCGAGCGTCGTCCGGCTCGCTCCCACGGTCCATGGGCCGCGAGACCGCGGCTTCATCCCGGTGCTCGTGGCGACCGCCCGCAGGACCGGGGTGTCGGCGTACATCGGGGACGGCGCGAACCGCTGGCCCGCGATCCATCGGCTCGACGCCGCGCGAGTCTTCCGGCTCGCCGTGGAGAAGGCGCCGGCGGGCTCCGTGCTGCACGGAGTGGGTGAGGGCGGAGTCGCCTTCCGGAGCATCGCGGAGAAGATCGGCGAGATGCTCGGGGTGCCCACCCGGTCGCTGGCGCCCGAACAGGCGGCGGGCCACTTCGGCGACCCGTTCCTCGGCATCGCCTTCGGCATCGACGTGCCGGTCTCCAGCGCACGCACGCGGGAGCTGCTCGGCTGGACCCCCGCGCACCAGACGCTGCTCGACGACCTCGGGACGGGCGACTACTTCGCTGGCGCCGCCCAGGAGTCGCACGCCCAGCACTGACGGCCGCGCTGCCGACTGACGACGGCGACCCCCGGCCGGCGCGAGGGCCGGAGGTCGCCGTCCTCGCGTCGTCAGAAGGTCCAGCGCTGCGCCTCGGCGCCGGAGCAGGAGCGGATCTCCAGCCGCTGGCCGTCGTGCAGGGGCGTGCCCCCGACCGTCGTCAGGCACTTGCCCGACTGCGGGTTCACGATCGCCCGGGAAGCGGACTGGTACGTCCAGCTCTGCGCCGCGGTCCCGTTGCACGTCCACAGCTGCACGACGGCGCCGTCGGCGGAGCTGCCGCCCGACACGTCCATGCACCGGCCGAGCGCTCCGAGCGTGGAGCCCGACCGGGTCCAGGTCTGGGCTGCGTTGCCGCTGCAGCTCACGATCTGCAGCGGGTTGCCGTCGAACGAGTCGGCCCACGGGACGTCGACGCACATGCCGTTGGCAGCATGCACCGGACCGGTGCCAGGCGGGAGGGCGGACCCGCCGCCGTCGTCCGACCCCGCGATGGGTGTTGCCGCGCCCTGGAACGGGTCGAGCTGGATGTAGGCGGCGGACGGGTTGCCGTCGTGCACCAGCGACTCCTGCGCCAGCACGTCGTCGAACGCGAAGCCGTAGGCCTTGCCGTTCGCCATCTGCTGGTGGATGTACTTGGCGTAGTAGTCGGTGACGGCCTCCTGGTAGAACCCGGAGGTGCTGGTGCCGGGCTGCGTGGTGGTGGACAGCAGGGTCGAGCGGTGGAAGCCCGCGCACAGGGTGCGGGCGATGGCGCCGATGTCGTTGTTCGGCGCGGCCAGGTCGTTGTAGCAGCCGAAGATCGAGTCGCTCGACGGCTTGCGGAACTCCGTGACGAACGCGCCCGACGAGTTGGTGAAGCGCATGACGCCGTTCTGCACGCGGCCCGTGAACCGCGCGGCCGGGTCGGAGGAGTAGGGCGCGACGGTGAGGGGCTCGTTCGCGTACTTGGCCCACACCCGGTCGACGTAGTCGGCCAGGACGTTCGCGTCGATCTGCCCGGTCCCGATCGCGTGGCCGGGGGCCAGGACCCGCAGGAGCGAGCCGTCGGGCGCGCGCTGCGCCAGGTTTCCCCACCCCGGCGTGCCGGCCAGGGCGCTGACGACGTTCTGATAGCCGTCCGGCTTGAGCATGCCGGTGCTGATCACGGTGCCGTCCGCCTTCCGCAGGCCCGTCTGGTACGGGGCGGAGAGGAAGTCGACCTGGGTGCTGTTGATCCACAGGCCGTCGTTGTTGAGCGTGAACTCGGTCCAGCTGAACAGCTTGTTGCGGTTGGGGTCGCTCGGGTTCTGCACGGCGGGCTGCACGAGCCGGCCGTCGTTGACGACCTTGAACGCGAGCTTGCTGTCATAGGAGAAGTAGACCCGGCCGGACATCTTGGGAAGCTGGATGGTCTTCGACTGCCCGTTCGCCGGGCCGGCGATCGAGGCGTCGGGGGCGTCCACCGGGGTGCCGCCCACGGTGGGCCAGGGATGGAACGTGCCCGCCACGTCGGACCAGCCGAGCCCGCCGGTGCCCGGGTCGCCGAGCACGTAGATGAAGACCTGGCCGCCGCGGCCGGAGTCGTTGGTGATGGTCAGGGGGATGGTGGCGGGGACCGCCGTCGCGGGCGTGGGCTGGGTGACGACGAGCGCGGTGGACGTGATGGCGAGCACGCCGAACGCGGCGACGGTGTTCAGCAGTCTGCGGAGCCGGGGCCTTCGGGTGCGTGACCGTGCTGGTGACATGGGGAGATCTCCTCGTGTGCCGTGGAGTACGTCGTTGTACTTACTGGACTGTCAGCAGAACCGAGCAGATCGGATATTAGTGAGGAATCCTGACTATGTCACTAGTCGGGCGCGATGAGCTGGTTGGCCTGGCTAGGCGGCCGGTCGCCCGGCGCCCGCGCCGAGCAGGAGTGCGGCGACCGCCTCCGGCGCCTCGTGCATCGCGTCGTGGCGGGTCGGGAGGTCGTGGACCTGCCACCCGGGATCGGCCTGGAGCCGGGTGCGGAGCTCGGCGAACGGCGTCCGGTCTTCCCATCCCGAGCAGTAGACGAACTCCCGACGCGGGATCCGGGCGAGCGCGCCGGTGAGCCGGATCCTCTGCAGGAACGAGGCGAGGGGATGGGGCCGACGGCGGGGATCGCCGCCGTCCGGCGGTCGGACGGCGTAGCCGGTGGTCGCCGCGCCGGCGGCGAACACTTCCCGGAAGTGCTCGTTCGTCGACGACCAGCACGACTCGCCGTCGCGCGGGACGTAGGCGTCGAGATGCACCAGCCGCGAGATCCGGCCGTCAGCGCGGTCGGCGGCGGCGGCGATCACCATGCCCGCGTAGCTGTGGCCGACCAGCGTTGCTCCGGTGATGTGGGCGCGATCGAGGAGCCGCAGCACGTCGTCGGCGTGCGTGTCGAGGTTGGCGGTCGCGACCGTCGCCTCGTCGTCGTCGGGCCGCAGGCCGGTCAGGGTCAGGGCGTGAACGGTGTGGCCGGCACGCTCCAGCAGCGGGGCCACCGCCTCGAACGACCAGGCGCCCTTCCAAGCACCGGGCACAAGGATGAACGTCGCCATGGGTCTCGCTCCATCTCTGAGATGAACTCCGTACGGAGGAAGTCTCGCCAGATCGAGGTATGGCGTGCTACCGATAGGATGCCAATCGATGCCCGTTCGCCGCCAACCTCGCCCAGCCGCCGGTGTGACGTCCCACGTGTGGCCGTCCGGGGGTCGTCACCTCTGGCCGTCCGGCGGGACGAGCGCCGTGCAGTCGCACGCACAGGGACACCTGGTCTACGCGGCCAGCGGCGTCCTGACCGTTCATACCGATGGCGGTACGTCGATCGTTCCCGCCAACCGGGTCGCCTGGACCCCCGCCGAGTTCACGCACTACCACCGCGCCCACGGGGACACCGATATGCGGATCCTCTTTCTCGCCCCGTCCCTCGCCCGGCTCGTACCGGACCACCCCGCCGTGTTCCTGGCCTCCGACCTCGCCCGCGAGGTCCTGCTGGCCCTGACCGGCCCCCGCAACTACGACGACGCCGCGCCTGGCTACAGCCGGTCCGCGCGCTCTCGTCTGCTTCGAGTCCTCGTCGACGAGCTGCGCGAAGCCGACGAACAGCCGCTGCAGCTCCCGGAGCCGCGGGACGACCGGCTGCAAGCCATCGCCCGGGTGCTGCACGAGACGCCGGCGGACGGCGCCACGCTGGCCGAGCTCGGGAAGGCGATCGGCGCCAGCACCCGCACCCTCAGCCGGCTGTTCCGCGACGAGCTCGGCATGACCTTCTACGAGTGGCGCACGCAGCTGCGCATCTACCACGCGCTCGTGCTCCTCGCCGAGGGCCACGACGCCACCCGGACCGCCTACGCCTGCGGATGGGCCAACCCCAGCAGCTTCATCGCGGCGTTCACCCACATCGTCGGGACGACCCCGGGCCGCTACCGAGCCGGCCGCCGGACCACCGCGCCCTGAACCAGCCAATCGTGGTGTCGATGTGGTCCCGGACCATCGTCCCAGGAGGTGCATGGCGGAATGCCGTGCCACGGTAAGACGGACGATGAGACGTACGAGTGGAGGCGCCTGACGTGCTTACGGTGCGAGAGATGGGCACACAGCTCGCCCGCCGGTTCGGTACGACGCTCGAGAAGCGCGCGGGCGTCCGGGTGACGCGCGTTCCCCGAGCCGGTGGCAAACAAGCGGGTGCTGCCCGCGGCGGCGCGGGCGGCGGAGGCGGGGGCGGCGCGCCGCACGGCCCCGGCCGGAAGCGCAAGTTTCGCCCGCCGGCCGACCCGGCGGCTGATCGCCTCCTGGTTGCTCCGCTCTTCGTGCTCTCCGCGCCGCGCTCCGGCTCGACACTGCTGCGCATGGTGCTGGACAGCCACTCCGAGCTGCACGCCCCGATCGAGACGCACGTCCGGCGGCTGTCCGTCCGGTTCAACACCCGGCTGGCCCGCAACGCGATGGAGGCCTTCGGGCACAACATCGCCGACGTCGAGCACATCCTGTGGGACCGGCTGCTCCACCGTGAGCTGCTGCGCAGCGGCAAGAAGACCATCGTGGAGAAGACCCCCAGCAACGTCTTCGTGGTCGACCGGCTCGCGGTGTGCTGGCCGGACGCCCGGTTCCTCTTCCTGGTGCGTCACCCCCTGTCCATCGCGCGTTCCTGGCACGACGCGGACCCGACGCGGCGGCCCATGAACAAGGCCATCCACCACACGCTGAAGTACATGGAGGCGCTCGAGGGTGCGCGTCAGCGGCACCCCGGACTCACGGTCCGCTACGAGGACCTCACCACCGAGCCGGAGGCCGAGACCCGCCGCATCTGCGACTACCTCGACGTGCCGTGGGAGCCGGGCATGATCGCCTACGGCGAGCAGGAGCACGGCGAGCTCCGCAAGGGCATGGGCGACTGGCGCGACAAGATCCGCACCGGCACGATCCAGCCCGGCCGCCCGCTGCCGCGCCCCGGCGAGGTCCCCCGCGACCTGCGCGAGATGTGCGAGCGCTGGGGTTACGCGACGGTGCCGGCCAAGGGGGCGATGGCTGAACGTGAGTCAGCTCCTGCCACCCAGGAGGCGCACGGTGAGCCCTGGGCGTAGTCACCTACTTTGTTACCCGGCCAAGCGTCGGAGCTGATGACGGACAATGCGAAAGGCCCTCCGCCCCAGCGTTTCCGCTGGTAGGAGGGCCTTTCGACACGGTGGGCGATACTGGGATCGAACCAGTGACCTCTTCGGTGTGAAGGCATCCCGGGCTGTGTAGAGAGGTCCTAAAGCGCTGAGAAACCGTCCTAGTTAGTCCAGCGGAGTCCTGCTGTGGCTCACCCCGTAGTCCCCCAATTGGTCCCCCGGCGGTCGGTCCAGCGGGCCACGGACTATGCCCCTCAAACTTGGTCGTGGCGGCTCACTTCGGACGCCATGCGGCCGCCCGCTTGAATCGCCTGACGGCGCGGGTTCGGAATGACAGCCACCACACGGGCCAGCCTGGGGAGTTGAACCATTCGCTCCGTGATTGCGGTTCCTGGACGAGTTTCACCGGTTGGTGTCGCAGCATGCGGCCGTTCGGGAGCCGCCACCACCACCGCCCTTTTGCGTCCTGGAAGGCGATTGCGACGAGGAAGTGGAAGTGGTGCATCCGTGCGTCCCATTTGCTGACTGCACGCCCGGAGATCTCGAACGTGCGCGTGTCATGCGGAGGAATGAGCGGCACGCTGATCGGCACCGGGCGTGGTTCTTCGACCTCGCGTGGCCAGATCCAGACTTGGACCTGCTGTAGTGCCTGGCCGGTGCCATTGCGGACGCTGAGGTTGACGCCTTCCTCGACGGTCGGTTTGGCGCCGACCGGCTCCGCCCAGGCGCTGACATCGGTGAGCTGTAGGAACTGGTCCAGTCGCCGCCGTCGGGCTTCGAGCACGAGCGCGAGGAGGGCTAGCACGGCGGCGACGATCACGCCGAGCGTTTCGAACGCTTGGAGGTGCTGGAACACCCATGACCACGTGTTACCGATCCACTCCCACGGAGACGAGGGCATTACGAGCGCAGGCATGCGCTGACGCTATGTGCGGGCGGCGGCTCCGGCCTAGCCTGATGCGGGCTTTCACCCATCGCCGCAAGGGACCCGTCCTGCGTGCCTTGCCAAAACGGCGCACGCTAAACGCTGGACCACACCAGCACCACGCCCTCCCCAGAACGGAACCCACCATGCGTAAGCTCATCGCCGCGCTCGGCATCACAGCGGCCGTCACACTCACCCTCGGGGCCTGCACCGCAGACCCCGAGAGCGCCGACACCCCGCCCGCCGTCGAGCCCACCGAAGGCGACGCCCCTCTGCCCGAGGACGCGTACGAGACACCCGAGGTGGCCACCGCGCAATTCGGCGACACAGGCTACGAGTTCGAAGACGGACTCGCCGTCAGTGTCAGCGAGGGTGAGAGCTTCAAGCCGAGCAAGTACGCCGTCTCCGACGAAGCACCCCACTACCTGAAGTGGACCGTCACCTTCACCAACGGGACCGACGAACCTTGGCGTGCGATCGACACCGTGATCGCCGTGGCATCCGGCGGCGTCGAGTACTCCGAGGTCTATGACGATGGTGTGGGGGAGCAGCCCAGTGTCCCTCTGCCGCCTGGGGAGAGCGCGTCCTACGATGTCGCGTTCGGGGTTGAGGATCCTACCGATGTCAGGATGTCGGTTACCCCGGACTTCGCTGACCACGCCGTCGTCCTCTTCACCGATGCGCAGCATGGCTGAGAAGGAGCGCCACCGTCGCGAGAAGGGCGAGGGCCAGCGGACATTTAAAGCGCGGTGACGTATGCGGCAGTTGCGTCGTCGGAGATCTTGTTCCGTGGCCATCGGGTGGCGTCGGGATCGCTCGCTTCGGCGCCTCTCACCTGGCGGATCAGCGCGTCTGGTCCAGCGTCTCGGAGGAGGTCGAGAACGTCGGGCCAGTCGTACAGACCGAACTCCACTGCTCGCGCTGCGCCGTCGCTGAGAACCGCCACCTGGCGGACCTCAGGGACCGGAATCTCGCCAGTCAGAGCATGCTCTGCCGCCGCCGGATCCGTCGTTGCTACCCAGAACCCGCCTGGCACGTTGCGGGCGGCCAACTCTGCATGCTTCATGCGGACGAGAGCTGCTGCCTTCTCCGGGTCGCTGGCGTGCATCGCATCGGCGGCGGCCCGCTCGGCCGCCGCCGTCTGACTCACGCGCTGGTCGCTGACGACCTGTATGCCATCGGCCGAGTCAATGACGACAGTGACGTCACCAAGCACGAGGTAGCGCATGGTCCTCCCGGTGACCTGAACGATGGCGACGGCGGCCGAGGGAGTGCCAGGGTGCGACAGATCGCACGTGTCGCGGTGCAGATCGGCCGTCCGGCTGATAGCTGCGGCCAGTGCCCCGGCTGGACCAAGAGGGGCATGATCCTTGATCCCTTCCGCGAGGTGGCCTGCGAACCACGACACGCCATGGATGCACCCGGTCTCGGTCCGGGCTGTGGCGCCGTCGAGCAGCACAAAGATGTCGGGGCCGGTTGCCGTGCTGTCTTCGTTGGCCCGGCTGGGAGAACCGGGCTCTGCCGCGATCGCCACTTGCATTTCAGGTTCCTTCGTGCCGATAGATCGGCGTGATTCTCTCGGTTGAGAGGATCTTCCGGTCATTGTCCGGCTCGAATTTACTGGCGACGATGGTCGAGAATCGCTTGGTTTTGAGTTCGCGGTGCAGTTCCTTGAGGTTGTCCGCTACGAACTGCGCCGCCCCAAGGGTGCCCTGGGCGTGAATGCCAGCAAGGTAGAGGAATGTTCCCTTACCGTCGGGGCGCGGCAGCCGCCCGATGTAGGCATAATCCGTGGGCTCCCCCTGGTCGCGCGGAGAGCGAAACTCTGTTCCCGTCGCCCGTTCTATGAGGAACCAGCCGTCTTTATCGTTGGCGAATCCAAGGTGCGGGTCCGCCCCCAGTGCCTGGCCGACGAAGGGCAGGAGCCGCGGGCTGGTCAGGACGACGAGGTTGGGCCTGTTCAGGTCCACCAAGCCAGGCGGCGGCACAATTTCGTGGCTGGAGTCGAGGCCGCTTGCCTTTGCCGCATTTGCCAACGTCTCATATGCGGCCAAGGTCTCAGCGGAAAGCATGTTGCTGGGATCGCTCCTGCCCGTCTCCTGCTTGCTGCCGATCGCGAATGTCAGGTGACCGGTCCCGAAGAAAGCGCGCTCCGGCCGCGAGCCTGCGGAAAGCATCATCGAGATTCGCGAGCGGGATATACCCAGAAGGTCAGCCAACTGCGTCTGTGTTCTTCCGGCGGCGAGCAGTTCTTCCAGCGCCTCTTTCCGCAATCGAGCAAGTTCCTGTCCGGTCGCCTGGTTCTCGTCGATCAGGGCCGAGAGCTTCTTGGCCCGCTCTTCCGGGTCGCTGATTGCGGCAACGGACGTGAGGTCCGACATGGATGTCCTCCACCTAGTTAACGGGGCTTACTCAGGCTACCCCTGTCAACGGGGGATGGGCACCCCTCGTTCCGTCACCCCCGGCGACGCGACCGTGTTCATAGGGGTTGACAGGCTCACTGAACCCGTGTTCTCGTATGTCATACCCGGTAAGTGACCCGGTTAACAGGGGTTGACGGCCGGGCTTCGGGCCGATGGGCGGTCCGGGACTGAGGCACCGAGGAGTCGAGCAATGTCGAAGAGGACTGAGGACCTGGCAGCCGCGAGGCGGCTGCTGCTCGCGCTGTCCGAGGGACTGAGCAAGGCAGGGCAGCTGCTGTTCGCGACCGGTCTGGCCGACGACGGTCGGACCGTGTCCCGCATGGTCACCGACCTCGCGGCGATGCGGCGTGACGTCCGCGCCGCCCACCACGCGGCGATCGCCGCCGAGCGTGGCACCACCGCAACGGAGGACAACCGATGAGCACCTACACCGCCCTTGCCGCGTTCGACGACGAGCCGACGCCGAGCGACCTCGCGGCCATCGTCGACGAGGAACTTGTCATCGCGGCCGGTGTCGACGTGGTGGACGCCGAGTGCGCCCTTGCGGCGTCGCCCAACGAGTTCACGATCCGCCGCCACCGCCGCGCCGTCGTCGCTCTCGGCGTCGCGCTCCGCACGGCGGTCGAGACCAGCACCAACCGCGCCACGTCTACGGCTCCGGTGTTCGTCGCCGGTAGCCCGCTCTTGACGGCCCGCCGGGTCGTCATCCGTCCCGCCACCCGCACCGCCTGACAAGGAGCTCCGCCATGATCACCGTTTCCCTGCTGGTCTTCCTGCTTATCGTCTCGTTCATCGCAGTCAAGTACGGCTCTGCCAAGGTCGGGACCCTCACCCTCGGTGTCTGCCTCGGGCTGGCGCTTGCGTCCACGTCGTTCGGCATGTGGGGCGTGGATGCCCTGAACGACTTGCTCAACAACCTGTTCACGGGCGCCAACGGCATGGTGGAGGGCTGACGCATGACGAACCCCAACGACCACATGCCGGGTGACCACGTCCCCGACGACGCCGAGCTCGACGCGATCGTCAACGGCCCGGGCGAGGTCGTGAGCCTGACCGACGCGCGCCGCGCGCGTGGCCTGGACCAGAGCGCCGGCGGGGCGTCGGTGGACGAGGACAACACCCTCACGGGTGAGGTCATCGACGCCCCGCCCGCTCCGTCGCCCGAGGCCGCCGTGCGTGCGCCGCGTGTCCTGGAGCACCGCGGGGACCACGAGCCCCTACAGGTTCTGCCGCAGTGGGCCACCTCCCCGGAGGTGTTCCTCGCCGCTGTCCAGCGTGAGTCCAAGTTCGTGGCCTCGTGGGTCGGCCACCACGGCATCCGGCTGCCGTTCGTGTACCTGCCCAAGTTCCTGGCCCGCGCCGGGGTCGGCCTCGGGCTGTGCGTCCGTGGCCTGGCCCGGTGGGTGACCGACGCCGAGAACAAGGCCACCCGCGCCGCCCTCATGGCCGGTGTGCGCGGCACCGCCGAGTGGAAGACGCTCCGCAAGGAGCACGCTGACAGCGTCCGCGCCCGCCTGGGTGGCCTCGCCGCCGCCGGGATGGTCTCCGGCGTCGGTGGCGTGACCCTGTACAGCTACGGCGGCCCCGACACCCTGACCGCCGCCGCGATCACGGCCGGTGCCGCCGCCGTGACGGCGTTCGGCGTCGTCGGCACGAAGAAGATCACCAAGCCGATCCTGGACACCCACGAGGAGAAGGTGCCCAAGCTGACCGTGGACCTCGTCACGGACGCGCTGCTCACCCTCGGGCTGGGTTCGATGGGCGAGGTCAAGGCGGGCCGTGCGGAGAACAAGATCCTGCGGATCTTCCCCACCACGGGCGGCGTGGAGATTCACGTTGACCTCGTGCCCGGTGCGACCACGGCCATGGTGATTGAGCGCAAGGACCGCCTGGCCTCCGCGCTGCGCCGCCCGCTGGACACGGTGTGGCCGGAGAACAACCACAAGGCGCACCCGTCCCGCCTGAACCTCTACATCGCGGACAAGGCGCTCTCGGAGCGTCGTGCCGTGGAGTGGAAGCTGCGCAACCGGGGCGAGACCAACGTGTTCGAGGCGTTCCCGATCGGTGAGGACCAGCGTGGCCGCCCGGTGCTGGTGAACCTCATGTACAACAACGTGGTCATCGGTGGCCTGCCCGGCATGGGCAAGACCTACCTCCTGCGCGTGCTGATCCTGGGCGCGATGCTCGACCCGCGTACCGAGCTGCACATTCACGAGCTCAAGGGCACGGGCGACCTGCTGGCGCTCAAGCCCGTAGCGCACGTGTGCCAGTCCGGTGACGACCCGGACGACTTCAAGGCGCTGCTGGCCGACCTGCGCAACGTCCGTGAGGAGATGCGCCGCCGGTCCGCGTTCATCCGGTCCCTGCCGCGTGACGAGGTGCCCGAGTCCAAGGTCACCGACGAGCTGGCCAACCGGTACGGCATCCGCCCGCTGCTGTTCGTCATCGACGAGTCGCAGCTCGCGTTCAAGGACCCGACCTACGGCGGCGAGATTGCTTCCCTGGTCGAGGACATCACCCGCCTGGGGCGCGCCCTGGGCATCATCCTGATCCTGGCCACGCAGCGCCCGAACAAGGACGCGATCCCCACGGCGATTTCGTCGCTGCTGAGCATCCGCATGGCCCTGCGGGTTGGTGACCAGACCACCAACGACATGGTGCTCGGCACGTCGATGTACAAGGCCGGGCACCGGGCCACGGACATCGACCCCGAGGCCAAGGGCGTCGCGCTCATGGCGGGGGAGAAGGCTGACCCGCAGCTCGTGCGCGGGGCCAGCGTGGACGGGGCCGCCTCGGACAAGATCGTCGAGCGCTCCCGCGCCATCCGCGAGGCCAAGGGCCTCCTGACCGGCCAGGCCGCCGGGGACGAGCCTGCCGACCTGGACCACTCCACCGTGCTTGACCACCTGCTCGCGGTCTGGCCCGAGAGCGACCCGGAGTGGCCCACCGGGAAGATCTGGTCCGACGAGCTCGCCGCCCGCCTGGCCGAGCACAAGCCCACCCTCTACGCCGGGTGGGACGCCGCCCAGGTCAACGCCGCCGCCAAGCGCCACGGCGTCACCGCCAAGAACGTCAAGCACGGCACCGGAGCGAACAACGTCCGCAAGGGCCTCGTGCGCGCCGAGGTCGTCAAGGCCGCTGGCGAAGTCATCGCACTGCCCGACACCACCACCGAGGAGGACTGACCCATGAGCACCAACACCACCCGACCGGGCTCGCGTCGCCTGGTCCTCGCGGGAGCCGTCTCCGTCGCTCTCATCTCGACCGTGTCCGCTTACCTCGCCATGGTGGGGTTCGGCACCGACGTCCTGGGCATGGACCCGGTCACCGCCTACACCACGGCGGGCGTGTTCGAGCTCTCGCTCGTGACCGTCGCGCTGCTGGCGCGTGAGGCTGCCCGGGACAACCGGCCCGGCGGCACGCTGCTCACGCTCACGTGGGCGCTGTCGTCCGCGTCCGGTGTGTTCGCCGCCGTGCACGAGGTCTACCTCGAGCACCCCGCCGGAGCGGTCGCGTTCCGGTTCATCGTGCCCCTGCTGGCGGCCCTGATGTGGCACCTGGCCCTGATCGGTGACCGGCACCTCGCGTCCGGGGCCTCGTGGTCCGGGATGCGGCAGGCCATGCGGATGCACGCCCTGTTCCTGACCACGGAGGACGCTGTCCGGGCGCACGCCGCCGACGACGGCACACCCGCCGCCCGGCGCGCCATCGTCCGGGCCGAGGCCCGCCGCCGGGCGGCCCGGGCCGTCGCCCTCAAGTCCGTACCGCCCGCCCAGATGCGGACACAGACCGCCGAGTGGATGGACTCGCTGTCCGCCGTCGCGGACGCCGTGACCGACGTGGCCCGCCTGCACGTCGAGGCCAACAACCGCGTAGCTGGCTTCGTGTCCGGGCCGGTCGTGTCCGGGCCGGACTACACCGACCGCGCCGCCGACGCTGTCCGGGCAGAGCTCGCGGACATCATCACGGACGCTGACCGGCTGTCCGCCACCCCGGCGGCCGGACAGGACACGCCCCGTGTCCGGGCCACTGTCCGCCCGAGCAAGCCCCGGACCGTCCGCCCGGTGTCGAGCGGTGACCGGGCCGCCCGTCTGGACATCGTGTCCGGGCTGCTGGACACCAACCCGGACGCCACCGCTCGTGACGCGCTGTCCGCTCTGTCCGACGCCGGACACCACGTGACCGACCGGACCGCGCGCCGCCTGCTGTCCGACGCCCGCCCGGCAGACACGACCACCGCCACGGACGCCGACACCGACGTCGAGGCGGCATAACTGCCCGAGCACTGGCACACCGTCGCCTGACCCGCGCCACCCGCCCACTCGTAGGAGGAACCGTGAACCGCAACGACAACCTCAGCCCAACCGAGTACGCCGAGCTCGTGCGCGACGCTCGCCAGCTCGTGGCCGCCGTCGAGCGCGCCGTACGCCGCACGGGTGCCGTGTTCGTCGTGACGATGGGCCTCACCGTCGCCGCCACGGCCCTCGGGCTGGACGTGGTCGCCTCGCTCGCCGCCGTGGTCGCTGTCGCCTCGTTCGCCGTCGCGCTGGTCTCGCTCATGGCCCGTATCGCCCTCGGTCCCATGCCCGCCGAGGTAGCCACCACCACCCCCGCCGCACTGGTCGAGCACCCGGCGAACGGTAGCGCAGGCCCCGCTACCGGTAGCGGCACCGCTACCGCCGAAAACGGCGTGATTCCAACGAAGTAGCGGGGTAGCGCCCCCACGCGGCGCACCCCGAAACCCCCACCTCACGCAGTTCTGAGGGCACGGCGGGCCGCTACCGCTACCCGCCGTGCCCCTACCCCACCCATGCCAAAAACAGGCCGCAGAACAGGAACGGAGACCCGCCATGACCAGCACACCGCCTGCCGGTCGCGCCTACTCCCGTCAGGTCATCGCCGCGTGGCTGCACGGCTACACCACCGGCCACGCGTCCGGCTGGCACGACGGCCGCGCCGCCGGGCACGCCGAGGGGTACGACGCCGGGCACGCCGACGGCATCCCCGCAGGCCGCGACCAGGCCGACCACGAGGCCGCCGAGCGGTTCCGCCACTACCGCGCCATGTCCGACGCCATCCGCCCCAACCTCGCCCGCCCCCGCCCCTACGGCGAGGCCAAGCCACTCCCGACCCCGACCGAGTGCCTGGCCACCTGGCCCGCCACACCCGCCCTGCACGCCGTCCGCGACGCCGCCTAACCCCGAGGGAGACACGACCATGAAGCACTCCACCCGCCACCTGACCGCCGTGCCGGCGCAGCCTGCCCATGACGTCGAGGAGTTCGTTCTCGACGTCCACCGCACACACACGAGCTGGTGCTACTGGCCTCCCGAGGTCGGACAGGCCCGCCGGTTCGAGCTGTCCGAGGCGCAGGCCGGGACCTACCCCGTACGCGTCGGGACCAGTCCCGTGGGCGACCTGCTCGCGGTGGTGGACCTGGACACGTTCGTCATGCGCCGCATCACCTGGCGGTGGATCTTCCCGAGGGTCGAGCGGCTCTACGCCCGGACGGTGTCCGACGTCGCATGGCTCACCGACGAGGTAGCGGACGGCGCCGCCGCGATGACCGACGACGACGGCACACCGCTCGCCACCTGGCGTCGTCTCGACACGGAGGAGGCCGACCGTGGCTGACCTCGCGAGGTGCAAGACCTGCGGGCGGATCTACATGTCCCGCGACCGATACGCCTACGAAGACGGGTTCGGTCACCGGGTGGTTGCCGGGCACTGGCCCGTGTTCGACCGCTACGTCGAGCTCGACGAGCTCGACGAGACCGGGGAGGCGTGATGGCCGTCATCGCCGCCTACCGCACGGCCCGCGCCCGCCGCGTCTGCGACGGCCCCGGCGCGTGGGGAGTGCGCCACCACATCGAGCCCGGGCAGCGCTACCAGCGCCACGCCGCGACGCCGAACGACAACGACCTGGGCAACCCCCGTTGGTGGGTGCTCAACCTCTGCCAGACCTGCATGACTCCGGAACCGATGGGAGCCCGTTCATGACTCGCTCGCTGCGCACGACCCCGATGCATTGCGGCAAGTTCAACGGCCCGCATGACTGCCTCGAACCGGCCGGGCACGTCGGCGACCACGTGTGCGCCGGATGCCATGACCGGTGGAACCGAGGCCCGTGGGACGACGACCCCGACGACCTCGACCCCTGGGACGGCACCACCTGCCTGGACGACCTGAACGACGAGCTCGACGACGAGGAGGCCGACCGATGACCGCCACCGTGCCCGACTTCCGCACCGGCACCGAGCCGGAGGACCTGGACCCGGAGTCGGTGTTCTGGGAGGCGCGCCCCGAGCTCGCTGCCGTCCGCCAGACCGCCCGCGCCGCCATGGCCTCACCCTGGGCCGTCCTGGGCTGCGTCCTGGCCCGAGTGTCGCTCTCCGTGCCGCCCTCGGTCGTCATCCCGCCCCTGGGCAACGACCGCTCCGCCGTGGCGTCCCTGAACGTGTTCGTGGGCCTCGTCGGCCCGTCCGGCACCGGCAAAGGCGTCGCCACCGCCGCCGCCGAGGACTTCCTGAACACCCCGCCCGGCGGCGGTCGCCTCATCGAGAAGCTGCCCCTCGGATCCGGCGAGGGCATCTCCCACACACTCATCGACACCGACAGCGAGGGCGAGAACACACCCTCCATCCGCTCCGTGTGGTTCGACGTCCCCGAGATCGACACCCTCACCGCCCTCATCGGTCGCCAGGCATCCACGACGTCGTCCGAGCTGCGCAAGATGTTCTCCGGGGAGGGACTGGGCTTCCAGAACTCCGACGCGACCCGCCGCAAGATCGTCCCCGCGCACTCCTACCGCGCCGCCCTCGTCGCCGGGGTCCAGCCGCTCAAGGCCGGGCCGCTGCTGGACGACTCCGCCGGGGGTACGCCTCAGCGGTTCCTCTGGCTGCCCGCCACCGACCCCGGAGCGCCCGACGTCACCCCGGACGCCCCGCCGCCCCTGTCCTGGTCCAGCCCGGTCCTGGCCACCGAGCACCGCCGCACGCCCCTGACCGTGGCCGCGTCGATCACGGCAGTTCTCCGGGAGGAACGTCTCAACCGGCTGCGCGAGGTGATCACCGATGGGCTCGGACAGCAGTCCCTTGTTCGGCTCAAGGTCGCTGCCCTGCTCGCCCTGCTGGCCAAGCGTCTCGACATCACCGAGGGCGACTGGAGCCTGGCCGACTACATCATGCGGATGTCCGACCACACCCGGAACCGGATGCGTGACGTGCTGCGCGCCGAGGCAATGCAGGCTGTCCAGGCGCGGGCCGAGGCCCGGGCCGCGTTCGACGAGCACCACGCCGCCGCCGCCGTACAGCGCACCGCCGCGAAGATCCTCACCAAACTCGACACCGAACCGGTCTCGGCGACCACGGTTCGTCGAGGCCTGGGACCGGCCCTGCGCGACTACTTCGAGGCCGCCACCGACGACCTGATCCGGCGCGGTCTGATCGACCGCCACGACGACGAGTACCGAGGCCAGCCCCGCACGCTGCTCCGTCTCCGCCGGTGACTCGTAGGCGGTTAGGGGTGACAAACCGTCACCCCTAACCGTCACTCCTAAAACCCCAGGTCAGAGCCACTTTTTAGGCGTGACATTTAGGGGTGACGACTGTCACCCCTAACCCCCTCCGACCACCGCCCGCAGTAGGCATCGAACACTCAGGGAGACCCGTCATGGCTACCGCCACTCCGCCGGTCTATGTCGAGACCACGCCCACCATCACCGCCGTCGTGCCCTTGCTCTACCGCGTCGAGGAAGCCGCCGAAGCACTCCGGCTCTCGCGCTCGCAGGTCTACGAGCTGATCCGTTCCGGTGCGCTGCGCACCGTCAAGATCGGTGGCCGCCGCCGCGTGCCGGTCACCGCCTGCACCGAGTACGTCGAGACCCTGGAGGTGGCAGCATGACCGAGGAAATGAAGAAGCCGCGACGTTCGCGCGGCGAGCGAAGCGTCTGGTTCGACGAGTCCCGGAACAGGTGGATTGCGCAGGCGACCGTGGGCTACACCGGGGCCGGAAAGCGGATCAAGCGCAAGGGCTCCGGAACCAGCAAGTCCGCCGCGCTCGCCGCCCTCAAGGTGCGGATCGACGACTACAAGAAGGGCCTGGGGCCAAACGCCGAGAGGTACACCGTAGGCAACGCCATCTCGGACTGGCTGGAGTTCGGCCACGGAGACGTAGACGTGGACACCTTCAAGCGGCACGACTACCTGTCACAGCACGTCGTCAAGGCCCTCGGTGCCCGGAAGGTGCGCGACCTCAAGACGCGAGAGGTCGAGGCGTTCCTGAAGACGCTCGCGCCGACCCACGCGACCACCACGATCCGGGATATCAAGTGGTGCCTGAACACGGCCGTCCGCCGGGCCATGGCCCGGGACATGGTCGATCGGAACGTGGTGGAGCTTGCAGAGGTGCCACGCGGGCTACCCGGGAGGCGGTCCAAGTCGCTCACCAAGGAACAGGCGCTCGGAGTCCTGATCCACACCAAGACGCACCCGATGTACACCTACCTCGTCGTATCGCTCCTGACCGGCGCGCGTACGGAGGAGGTGCGTGCCCTGACGTGGTCCGACGTCGACCTTACGAGCGAGCCCGGCTCGATTGCCGTCCTGCGATCGGTCCGAAAGACGGGTGACACGAAGACTCAGAAGTCGCGTCGCCTGCTCGGTGTGTCCGATCTCGTGGTGGACGTTCTACGGCGCCACAGAGTGAAGCAGGGTGAAGCGCGCACACGCGCCGGTGCCCAGTGGACTGAGACCGGTCTGGTCTTCACCACGTCGCGGGGAACGGGACTCGACGCCGCGAACGTGAGGCGGTCTGTTCGTCACGCGCTCCGACTGGTCCCGGGCATCGACCCGGAGGAGTGGGCGCCGCGCGAGCTTCGGCACTCGTTCACGTCGATCATGTCGCAGGAGAAGGTTCCCGTGGAAGAGATCGCCCGAGTGCTCGGGCACTCGGGATCCGCAGTCACGGAGAAGGTGTACCGCCACGAGCTGCGCCCCGTGATCGAGACTGGCGCAACCGTCATGGATCGCGTATTCGCCGTTGCCGACGTCGGGCCGGACTGGCACATGCCTCCGCTGTTCGACGTCGCCACGGCGCAAGGCCGTGGAAGTGCTTAGTCCCCCAGTTGGTCCCCCAAGGGCCTGCAGCGCGACACGTCTAGGTAAATAGAAAGTCCCCCTGACCAGCGTTTCTGCTGGTCAGGGGGATTTTCTCTATGTGGGCGATACTGGGATCGAACCAGTGACCTCTTCGGTGTGAACGAAGCGCGCTACCCCTGCGCCAATCGCCCGTGCCGCTCGCCCCGTAGGACGTGCGTGGACGATATTAGCCTGGTTCGAGCGCGGATGCGAAATCCAATCGCCCCGACGTGTCAGGGATCGATCCGCTCGCGCATGTTCCGCTCGAACAGGTCGCGCGCGGCGCTCGACAGCTCGCCGATCTGCAGGTCGACGCCGTCCAGCCACACGGTCGGCTGCACGTTCCGCACGGACCCGGTCAGCAGCATCCGCGCCGTGCCGGCGGTCACCCGGTCGAGCACGGAGAACGGCAGCTCGCCGTCCTTCGCCTCGCGCACGGGCAGGCCCTCCTCGGCGCCCCACTCGAGCAGCAGCTCGCGCGTGATCCCGGCGAGGCAACCCGAGCTGAGCGGGGGAGTGACCAGCTCGCCGTCGATCTCGAGGAACACGTTGGAGCCGGTGCCCTCGCACAGCTCGCCCTTCGTGTTCGCGAAGACCGACTCGTCGGCGCCCTTCTTGATCGCGTCCGCGAGCGCCACGACGTTCTCCGCGTAGGACGTCGTCTTCAGGCCCGCCACCGCGCTGTTCTCGTTGCGGGTCCAGGGGGAGCGGGCGGCGCGCCCGGTGGGCACGATGACGGCGGCGCTCGCCGCCACGACCACCGTCTGCGGGGTGTCCGAGCGTCCGGAGCCGAGGGGCCCGACGCCGTCGGTCACGGTGATCCGCAGGCGCCCGGCGTCGGGCGCGGCGGCGAGGACGGCGTCGACCCCGCTGCGCACCTTGGGGAGGTCCAGGGGCGCCATGCCCATGCCCGCCGCGGACCGTTCGAGGCGCGCGAGGTGGCGCGTGAGGGCGAAGGCGTGCCCGTCGAGGACGGCGCAGGTCTCGAAGACGCCGTCGCCGACGGTGATGCCGTGGTCGACCGCGCTGAGCGCGGCCTCGTCGGGCGCGACCATGCGCCCCTCTGTCCAGATGACCGTCATGGCGCCCAGTCTGTCACCGGCGCAGCGTCATATGGGTGACCTCGGGCGTGTGCCGCACGGAGGTGGAGCCGAACTCGATGGGTGGGACGCCGTCGAACACGCGGGTGCCCGAGCCGAGCGTGAAGGGCACGACGTGCAGGCGCAGCTCGTCGACGTACCCGGCGGCGAGGTACTCGTTGAGCGTCGTGGCTCCGCCGGCGATGGAGATGTCGCGGTCCCCGGCGGCGGCCCGCGCCTGCTCCATGGCGCTGGTCAGGCCGTCGGTGACGAAGTAGAACGTGGTGCCGCCCTCCATCGGGATCGGGTCGCGCGCGTAGTGGGTGAGGACGAAGACGGGCCCGTGGTACGGCGGGTTGTCGCCCCACCAGCCCTTCCAGTCCAGGTCCCAGGGCCCGCGGCCGGCGGTGAACATGTTGCGGCCCATGATGTACGCGCCGGCGCCGACGATGGCGTCGACCTCGGCCTTGTGCTTGTCCCCGTAGTCGAACATCCAGGTGTGCAAGCGTTCGCCCGCGAGCGGCCCGAACGGGTACTCGAGGGTCTGGTCGTGCCCGGCGGAGTAGCCGTCGAGCGAGATTGCCAGGTCTGCTTTGACGATGCCCATGCCTGTCCGACGACGGCGGCCGCCAGAACTCATCGATGGCACAGGATAACGTTGTCCCGCTGCCCGGAGAAGTCTCCTGAGCACTCGTATCTGAAATGAGACAGTCGCTTGACACTCCGGGCCAGGCCGCTAACCTGAGAACGTTTTCCTGTGCCGATCGCGGCGCAGCTCAAGGACGAGAGCTTCTCAAAGGGGAGAGTCATGATCAGATCACGCGCCCGCTGGGCGACCGCGGGGCTCGCCGTCACGGCGCTGGCCGGCCTGAGCGCCTGCTCGGCCGGGGAGGCGCCCGCAGGCTCGACCGACGCCGAGGCCACCGGACCCGTCACCATCGAGGTCTGGGGCTGGAACGCCGAGACCGGCGAGCAGATCGCCAAGGCGTTCAACGAGGCGCAGGGCGACGTCACGGTGAAGTACGTGCTGCAGGCCAGCAACGTCGCCACGCAGACCAACTTCCAGAACGCCATGGAGGCCGGCTCTGACGTCCCGTGCCTGGTGCAGGGCTTCGCGCCCCTGACGACGATGGTCGTCAACGGCTGGGCGCAGGACATCACCGCGCAGGTCGAGGGCTCCGCCGACCTCTACAACGAGGGCGCGCTCGCCGCGGCGCAGGTCGACGGCAAGTACTACGGCCTGCCGTCCGGGTCGGACGGGCAGTTCTACATCGTGAACCAGAAGACGTTCGACAAGTACGACGTCGAGGTGCCGACCACCTGGGACGAGTTCGTGGACGCGGGCCGCGAGCTGAAGCCGCACGGCGTCGACATCACCAACCTGGCAGGCGAGGACCCGAGCAGTCTGATGAACCTGGCCCAGCAGGCGGGCGCCGAGTGGTTCGCGATCGACGGCGACCAGTGGGTCGTCAACTTCACCGACGAGGGCACGCTGGCCGCGGCGGACGTGTACCAGCAGCTCATCGACGAGGACCTGGTCTCGAACCAGACCTACATGGACAAGCCCGCGCTGCTCAAGTATTTCGACTCGGGAAAGATGGCGTCCGTCACCACGCAGTGGTGGTCGCTCGGCGGCTACCAGGTCGGCTTCACCGACTCGGCGAACGACTGGGCGGCATACCCGATCCCGCAGTTCGCGGACGCGACGGAGCCGGTGACTCCCGGACGCACGCTTCCGTCGTTCGTGCCGGTGGGCTGCGAGAACCCCGACGCGGTCATGGCCTATACGGACTGGCTCACCACGCCTGAGGCCGTCGAGGCCGGCAAGAACAAGGAGACGGGCGCCATCGGCTTCCCGACGCAGATCCCGGACCCGTCGCCCTACGTCGAAGAGGTCATCCCTAAGGGCTTCTTCGCCGACGAGAAGACCGCGGGCGACGTGATCGTGGACGCGCAGGAGACCGTGATCGGCAAGTTCGAGCTCGGCCCGGACTACGACGCCTGGTTCCCGGAGCTGCAGGACCAGTGGGGCAAGGCCGTCGCGGGCAAGATCACGCTCGAGGAGGCCCTGACCGCCGTGGAGGAGTTCGTCGCCTCGGACCTGGAGAGCAAGGGCATCTCCTACACCGTCGCCGAGTGAGCCGCTGACCCACGAGGGGAGGACGCCGATGTCCGTCAACACGCAAGACAACCACGCCGCCGTGCGCGAACCATTACCCGGCTCGCCGGACGGCGGGCGTCCCAGGAGCGGCTCCTCCCCTCGTGGGCGTACCCCGCGCTGGAGCTGGCGCACCGCGCAGAGTGTCAAGGGCGCCTCGCTCACCTTCCCGTTCCTGGCCGGCTTCGCGCTGTTCGTGCTCGTGCCGGTCGGGATGGCGCTGCGGGAGAGCGTCTACACCACGAAGTCCACGGGCGGCCTGGGCTTCGGCGGGCAGACCGTGTCCTTCGCCGGGCTCGACAACTTCGCCGCCGGGCTCGTCGACGGCTCCTTCTGGTCGGGGATGCTCAGGGTGTTCCTGTACGCCCTGGCCGTGGTCCCGCTGACCCAGGTGCTGAGCCTCGCCCTGGCGCTTCTGCTCGACGCCGCTCGCCGCCGCGCGGCCGCCCGGTTCCGGATCGCGCTGCTGCTTCCGTACATGGTCCCGGGCGTCGTCGGCACGATGGTCTGGATCTTCCAGTACAGCCCGACGGTCGGACCGCTGACCCCGTTCTTCGAGGCCATCGGGCTCGACGTCAACTTCTTCTCCAGCTCGATGGTCTGGGTGTCGATGGGCAACCTCGCGGTCTGGGGCTCGCTCGGGTTCACCATGCTGATCCTCTACGGGTCGCTGCAGGCGGTGCCCCACGAGATCTTCGAGGCGGCGCGGCTCGACGGCGCGTCCGAGCTGCGGATCGCGTGGTCCATCAAGGTCCCGTTCGTGCGCGGGTCGCTGGTGCTGACGTCGCTGCTGTCGATCATCGGCACGCTGCAGCTCTTCGACCAGCCCCTGCTGTTCCGGGCGGTCACCCCCGAGACCATCACCCGCGACTTCACGCCGGCCATGATGATCTACGACCAGGCGTTCAAGGTGGGCAACCTCAACTACGCCACGGCCCTGTCGGTCATCCTCGCCCTCGTCGTCGGCGTCGCCTCCGCGATCATCTACCGCTTCATCAACAGGGAAGAGCCATGAGCGACACGACACTGGTGCCCGACGCCGCCGTCGTCGGCGAGACCCCGCGCAAGCCAGGACGCCGTCGCCGGCGGGCCGACGAGAACTCTTCCGTGGCGGAGGCCCGCGGGTCCTCCCGCTGGGTGGTCCTGGGGGTGCTGGTCGCCCTGACGCTGTACGCCGTCGGGCCGCTGTGGTGGCTGCTCGTCGCGGTGACGAAGAACCAGCGGGACCTGTACACCACCAACGGGCTCTGGTTCAGCCAGTTCAACCTGTGGCAGAACCTGGGCGACCTGTTCACCTACCAGGACGGGATCTTCGTCCGGTGGCTGTGGAACACCGTCGTGTACGCCGGGCTCGGCTCGCTCGGGCTGACGCTGGTCGCGCTCGCGGCCGGCTACGGCATCGCCAAGTACCAGTACCGCGGGCGCGGGCTGACGATGGGCCTGATCATCGCGTCGTTCCTGATCCCCGGCTCGCTGATGATCGTGCCGAGCTTCGTGCTGTTCTCGCGGCTCGGCCTGTACGACACGATCTGGGCGATGATCCTGCCCGGCATGTTCGGGTCGTTCTCCGTCTACCTGGCCAAGGTCTACGCCGAGGGCGCCGTCCCGACCGAGCTCATGGAGGCCGCACGCATCGACGGCGCCGGGGAGTACCGGATCTTCTTCTCCATGGGGCTGCGCATGCTGTCCACGGCGGGCGCGACGATCTTCCTGCTGCATTTCGTGGCGTCGTGGAACACGTTCATGTGGCCGCTGGTCTTCCTCAAGGGCGTCGAGAAGTGGCCGGTGATGCTCGGCATGTACTCCTGGCTGGCGCGCGGCACGGACAGCACCGTCGACCTCACGAGCCTGGTCCTGACGGGCTCTCTCATCTCGACCATCCCGATGGTGGTGCTCATGATCGCGATGCAGCGCTACTGGCGCTCGGGCGTCACGCTCGGGAGCCTCAAGTAGTGGGCGGCTCAGCCCTTGGGCGGAGCCGTCGACTCGCGCACCACGAGCTGCGGCGCCTTGACCGACGACGCCGCGTCGTCCTCGCCGTCGATCACCTGCGACAGGAGGCCGAACGCCCGGGTGCCGAGGTCCTCGAAGTCCTGGTCCACGGTGGTCAGGGAGGGGCGCCACAGGGCGACCAGCGGCTGGTCGTCGAACCCGATCACCGAGATGTCCGCCGGGACGGCGATGCCCCGGTCGGACAGGGCTCGCATCAGGCCCAGCGCTATGTCGTCGTTGGCGCAGAAGACAGCGGTGACATCGCTCATCCCGGCGATCCGCTCGCCCCAGCGGTAGCCGGCGCTCGCGTCCCACTCGGCGCGCATGACCTGCGGGACAGGGGCGCCGGCGGCGGCCAGCGCCGCGCGCCAGCCGTCGGTGCGACCCGAGTGCTTGCCCTCGGTGGGGCCCGCGATGTGGTGGACGGTCTTGTGGCCGAGGTGCAGCAGGTACTCCGTGGCCTGGCGGCCCGCGGTGCGCTCGTCGATCAGCGCGGCCGGGACGTGGCCGGTGCGGCGCGAGCCGCCGCCGGCGACGACCACGGGCAGCCCCTCGGGCAGCGACTTGGCGGCGTTGATGCCCGCACGGTCGAACTCGAGCACGATGACGCCCGCGGTCGGCTGCGCCAGCGTGAGGTCGATGGCTGCGCGGACGTCCTCGTCGTCGCCGGACTCCACGACGGTGATCGACACCGTCATGCCCGCGCGGCGGGCGGCGGTCTCGACGCCCTGCAGCGTGCGGGCGTAGCCGTAGTTGGCCGTGGCCCCGGCCAGGACCGAGACGAGCGTCCGCCGTCCGGAGCGCATCGAGCGGGCGGCGCCGTTCGGGCGGTACCCGAGCGCCTGCACCGCCTCGTTCACCCGCTGGGC
The DNA here is from genome assembly GCF_042670845.1 of Promicromonospora sp. NPDC057138. Taxonomy (NCBI): domain Bacteria; kingdom Bacillati; phylum Actinomycetota; class Actinomycetes; order Micrococcales; family Promicromonosporaceae; genus Promicromonospora; species Promicromonospora sp. NPDC057138. Next base: position 28,215 of record NZ_JBHUUX010000010.1, read on the forward strand.
GAGCTCCGGCGCCACGTACTTCGAGCCGTTCAGGACCCGGGAGACCGTGGGCACGGAGACCTCCGCCGCCCTGGCGACATCGGCGAGGACGGGGGCTCGGTACGGCTTCGGACTGGCCATGCGGCCGAGCATACTTTACCTGATAACGTTTTCCCCCCTCAAGGAGACTGTGTGTCCACCCATCCGCGAGCCCCACGTGGCGTCATCGCACCAGGACGGCTCTTCGTCGACGACCAGGGCGCCGTCGCCCAGCTCCACGGCGTCGGCATCCAGAAGTTCGGCGACCTGTTCTACGCCTGGGGCGAGGACAAGACGAACGCGGGGCTGTTCGGCGGAGTGGCGTGCTACTCGTCGCCCGACCTGGCGACCTGGACCGCGCACGGGCATGCCCTCCCGGTCTCGCCGGACATCCCCGACCTCGCCCCCGGCCGCGTGGTCGAGCGGCCCAAGGTGCTGCGCAACCCGGCCGGGACCTACGTGATGCTCCTGCACGTCGAGTCCGCCGACTACGCCGACGCCCGGGTGGGCTGGGCCGTGGCCGACCGGCCCGAGGGGCCGTACACCTACCTGCGCAGCGAGCGCCCGCTGGGCAACATCAGCCGGGACATCGGCGTCTTCGCGGACGACGACGGCACCGGGTACCTGCTGTCGGAGGACCGCGAGCACGGGCTGCACATCTACCGGCTGTCGCCCGACTACCTGGCGGTCGAGGAGGTCGTGGCGACCACGCTCACCCCGCCGAGCGACCACCCGGCGGGCCCGCACGGGTACGAGTCGCCGGCGCTGGTGAAGGTGGACGGCCTCTACTACCTGTTCGGCTCGGACCTGACGGGCTGGTCCACGAACGACAACAAGGTGGCGACGGCGTCGTCGCTCGCGGGGCCGTGGAGCGACTGGGCGGACTTCGCGCCCCCGGGCTCGGCCACGTACGACTCGCAGACCTCCACGATCGTGACGGTCCGGGGCTCGCAGGCCACCAGCTACGTCTACGTCGGCGACCGGTGGGACAGGGACGACCTGTTCCACTCCGCGCCGGTGTGGCTCCCGCTGCGGATCGCCGACGGCGCCGCCGAGCTCGACTGGCGCGACGCCTGGACCATCGATCCCGCCACGGGCGTGACCGCATGACCGTGACCCTTCCCGGCCTCGAGGACGACACCGAGCGGCGGCTCGAATGGGGCAACGACGTGATCCGCGTGGCGATCGCTCACGGTCCGCACACCGCGCCGCGGCTCGTGGCGCTGTGGCACGTGGCCGAGGGGCGGCCGGACCTGGCGGGCCTGCGCCGCTCGGCGCTCCCGGTGCTGGAGGTGGCGGTGCTCGGCGACGGCCGCTCCGGCACCTCCGGCAAGCGGCACGTCGACGGCGCGGCGGCGCAGCGGATGCGGCTCACGGGCCTGGACGAGGGCCCGGAGGACGGCCCGGTCCGGCGCCTGCTGCTGCACCTGGCCGACGCCGAGTCGGGCCTGCGCGCCACCGTGCACTACGAGCTCGCCGACACGATCCCCGTGCTGCGGACCTGGGCGGAGCTGTCCGCCGACCGCGAGCTGGTGCTCGACCACGTCACCACCGGCGTCGTCTCCGGGCTGGGACATGCCGCGCGCTGGGAGGACGAGCTGGCCGTGTGGGAGTCGGCCAACCCGTGGAGCGGCGAGTTCCGCTGGCGCCGGTCCACGCTCGCCGAGCGCGGCCTGTACGACGTCGGCATGGTGCGGTTCGGCCAGGTCGGCTCGAAGAACCGGATCAGCCTGACCTCGACGGGCGCCTGGTCCACCTCCGAGCACCTGGCCATGGGCCTGGTCGAGGACACCCGTACCGGCCGGCTCCTGGCCTGGCAGGTCGAGACCAGCGGCGCCTGGCACGCCGAGCTCGGCGACCGGTACGGCGACGTCTACCTCGCCGCCATGGGCCCCACGGCGCACGAGCACCAGTGGGCCGGCCGGCTCGCCCCGGGCGCGTCGTTGACGAGCGTCGCGGTGAGCCTCGCCGTCGTCCCCGGCGCGGCCGCCGGACCCGAGGCGACCCTGGACGCCGTCGGCGCCGCGCTCACCGCGCACCGCCGCCGCACCCGGCGGCCCCACCCCGACCACGAGGCGCTGCCCGTCGTCTACAACGACTTCCTGAACGCCCTCATGTCCGACCCGACCACCGAGCGCGAGCTGCCGCTGATCGAGGCCGCCGCCGACGTCGGCGCCGAGTACTACGTGATCGACGCCGGCTGGTACGACGACGAGAACGGCGGCTGGTGGGACTCCGTCGGCCAGTGGGAACCCTCGACCACCCGCTTCCCCGACGGCGGCCTCGGCGGCCTGATCGACCGGATCCGCGCCCACGGCATGCGGCCCGGCCTCTGGCTCGAACCCGAGGTCGTCGGCGTGCGCAGCCCCGTCGCCCACACGCTGCCCGACGCCGCGTTCTTCCAGCGGAGCGGCCGCCGCGTCGCCGAGTGGGGGCGCTACCAGCTCGACCTGCGCCACCCCGCCGCGCGCGAGCACCTCGACACGGTCGTGGACCGGCTCGTCGGCCGGTTCGGCCTCGCCTACCTCAAGCTCGACCACAACATCGACATCGGCCCCGGGACCGACGCCGGGACCGGCGAAGCACCCGGCACCGGCCTGCTCGAGCACGGCCGCGCCTTCCTGGACTGGGCCCGCGCCGTCATGGACCGGCACCCCGGCCTGGTCGTCGAGGGCTGCGCCGCCGGCGGGTCCCGCACCGACCCCGCCAGCGGCGGCGTCTTCCCCGTCCAGTCCGTCACCGACCAGCAGGACTACCGCGCCACCCCGCCCATCGCCGCCGCCGCGCCGCTCGCCCTCCCGCCCGAGCAGGCCGGGGTATGGGCGTGCGCCGACGGCACCATGGACCGCGAACAGCTCGCCTTCTCGCTGGTCACGGCGCTCCTGGCGCGCGTGCACCTGACCGGCCGCATCGACACGCTCGACGCCGGCCAGCGCGCCATCGTCCGGGAGGCGCTCGCGGCGTACCGGGCGATCAGGTCCGCCGTCGGCCGCTCGGTCCCGGTGTGGCCGCTCGGCCTGCCGGGCTGGCGCGACCCCTGGATAGTCCAGGGGGCGCGCGACGGCGACGACCTCTACCTCGCGGTCTGGCGCCGTGGCGCCCCGGACGACGGCGGCTCCGACACCCTCCGGGTTCCGCTGCCGGGCCGGCTGGCCGACGAGAGCGTCGAGGTGCTGTACCCGCGCTGGGGCGGCGAGTCCGTCGTCGTGGCCGACGACGGGCGGGCACTCGAGCTCAAGCTCCCCGGGCTGACCTCGGCGCGGCTCCTGCGGGTGCGGGTGGCCTCGTGAGCGAACCGATGCGCCGCCCGATGCGGACGGCGGTGAACCCAGTGGTGCGCGGCTTCGCCCCGGACCCGTCGGTGATCCGCGTGGGGGACTGGTACTACCTCGCGACCAGCTCGTTCGAGTGGTTCCCGACGATCCCGCTGTACCGCTCGCGGAACCTGGCGGACTGGGAGCCGGCCGGGGCGGTCGACACCGCCGCCCCCGGCCGGTCGCTGCTCGGCGTGCCCGACTCGGGCGGGATCTGGGCGCCCGCCCTGAGCCACGCCGACGGCGTGTTCTGGGTCGTGTACTCGATAGTCCGCTCGCTCGGCACGCGGCACTTCGACCTGGAGACCTACCTCTGCACGGCGCCCGACGTCGGCGGCCCGTGGTCGGAGCCCGTGCGCCTGCCCGGCCACGGGTTCGACCCGTCGCTGCTGCACCACGACGGCAGGCACTACCTGCTGAACCTGCAGAACGACTCGCGGGTCGGCGGACGGCGGTTCGACGGGATCGTGCTCACCGAGCTGGAGGTCCCGCTGGCCGACGGCGTGCCCGACCCTTCTTCCGTGCGCGCCGCGGGCCCGACGCGCCTGCTGCTGCAGCGCGACAACCTGGTCGAGGGGCCCAAGATCACCGTCGAGGACGGCTGGTTCTACCTGCTGCTCGCCGAGGGCGGGACCGGCGTCGAGCACGGGGTGCTGGTCGCGCGGAGCCGGTCGCTCACGGGGCCCTACGAGGTGGACGACGTCCCGCTGCTCACCTCACGGGACGACCCGGCCGTCCCGCTGCAGAAGGCCGGGCACGGCGAGCTGGTCCGGGCGCCGTCGGGCGAGTGGTACCTGACGCACCTGGCGTCCCGGCCCCTGCCGACGCCGGGCGGGCCGCGCAACACGCTCGGGCGGGAGACCGCGGTGCAGCGCGTGGTGTGGACGGACGGCTGGCTGCGGCTCGCCCAGGGCGGCTGGCACCCGGCGACCGGGGTCGAGGTGCCGGACGTGACCGTGGGTCTCGATCCCGCAGGTAGAGGCGGACCCTCCGTTGGTCGGGCTGGCACCCTCGCGGGTCGAGCTTGTCGAGACCTTGGCACCGAGCCGGACGATTTCGACAAGCTCGACCAGCGGGGCGGCGTCTACCAGTCTGGCGTGCTCGACGTCGCTCCCGCGTGGCCGTGGTCGACCCTGCGGGAGCCGGCGGGGGACTGGGTGGAGCACGTGCCGGGCCGGCCGGACACGCTCCGGCTGCGCGGCCGGCAGTCCGCCGAGTCGCTGTGGCAGCAGTCGCTGCTCGCCCAGCGGCTGACCGAGCACCGGGCCGAGGTCGAGGTGACGGTCGACGCCGAGCCCACGACGTTCACGCAGTCCGCCGGGCTGGTGCTCTGGTACAACACGACGTCGTACTACCAGCTCCACGTGACGTGGGCCGAGCCCGAGGGCGAGCCCCAGGCGGGGCAGCAGTGGGCCGGGGACCGGGGCCGGCGCGTGCTGGTTCTCACTCACGGCCACCCGGACGGTGCGCGAAACCTGGCCACCGTCGGCGTAGCGGACGGCCCGGTCCGCTTGCGCGCCCGGATCGACGGCGCCACCGCCCGGCTGTGGTCGGCGTGCGGCGACGGGCCGTGGGCGCCGGTCGGGCCGGACGTCGACTTCAGCGAGCTGTCCGACGACTTCGGTCCGCGCCTGCGGTTCACCGGCGCGCTGGTGGGGATCAGCGCGGTCGACCTCGTCGACGGCGCCTTCACCGCCGAGTTCAGTGATTGGTTCTTGCGGTAACGCGTCGAGACCAGTACGACCGGCGCGCAACACATCGATGGACGGATCGCGCGAGGTTCGCCTAGTATCGAGACACGCGATAGGGAGAAATCCTGAGCGTCTTGCCTCAGCCCCCGCCTCCGGCGGGGGCTGCTGTGCTTCTACGGCTTCCAGATCCGCTCCTTGCGCATACTCGGCGCGACGACCGACCACAGCTCCTCGTTCGCCCTAGCGGCCCGCTTGTCGGTCTCGATCACGTCCGCCACTCGCTGGTGGAGGAACGCAACCATGTCCGCAGCTTGAACGAGACGGCTCATCTCTGATGAGACGAAGTAGATGGTGTCGACGATGCGACGCGGATGTCCCCTGTATCCCCAGACAGCTCTGCTCCTGGTCCCACGGAGCGCCTCTTGTGCAGCGCGCGCCGTGTGGTGCTCATCGGCAACAACCAGCAGGTCCTGACCACGTCGATCCGCGTAATGATCCAACTTCTCGAGAAGGTGCAGAAGCGTCGTCACGTGCTCGTCGTGCTCGTCCGCGTATCTGCTCTGGAAGCGTCCGCGATCAAGCCCTTCCACAAAGAAGACTTCGCAGAGTTCGGCGATCACTTCGAGCGACTGCCTGTATATCGAGATGCGCGCACGCGTCAGGCGGCGGAGAGGTGCCCAGCGCTCGGTTGCCTGGAACAAGTCGTGGCCGTGGAGCTCGTCATCCGGCTCGATTCCGTCGTACGTCGCGGCCGCACGATCCATCACGGAATTCAGACCGTCGAGCAGCAGGCGCGCGTTGTCCTGGTGGACGATCAGGCCAAGGGTTCGGTAGTGGAGATGATTGGACGACTCGTCGATGAAGGCCAGGAGCACTGGGCCAGGCTAGAGCGGTTGAGGGAGTCGCGCAGCGCGAGGCGGTGGCCCGGAGCCGCGATGAACAATCCGTTGCGAGCGTGAGCTGACTTCCGGCACGCAGGCCTTGTGCTGTCCGGTTCGCCAGGATAACGTCTTCCTGGGATAACGATATCCCGCTCACGACGAGGTGACGACGGCGCGGCCCCGGGTCGCGCTCGGCCCGCAGAGCTGCGGCCGTGGAGGGAACACCATGAGGCAACGCACGTCCAGGCTGCGGTCGAGGGCCGCCGCACTGCTCAGCACGGCGGCCGTCGTGGTCGCCGGGATCGTCCCGGCGCCCGCGGCAGCGGCCGCGGCCACGGACACGACCACGGCCACGGCCTGCGAGGTCCAGCTGACCAGCACGGTCAGCGACGCGGGGTTCACCCACCCTGGCGTCGGGCTCACCGCACCAGTCCTGGAGAACGCCCGCGACCAGATCGCGGCCGGCGCCCAGCCGTGGAAGGGCTACCTCGAGGGCATGCAGCGGTCGAGCGCGGCCGCGACCACCGTCACGTCGTCGAACCGCTCGTCGACCGACCCGACCAAGCCCGCCTCGGACGCGTTCAACAGCCAGGGCTTCAACTCGAGGTTCATCGCCGACGGGCTCAAGGCGTACACGCAGGCGACCCTGTACGTGCTGACGGGCCAGGAGGTCTACCGCAAGAACGCCCTGGACATCATCCGCATCTGGGAGCAGATGGACCCCGCGAAGTACGAGTACTTCACGGACTCGCACATCCACACGGGCATCCCGATGAACCGGATGGTCACGGCGGCCGAGATCCTGCGCTACACCTCGTGTGCGGACGAGCAGCACCCCTGGACGGACGCCGACACCCGCGCGTTCACCGACAACCTCATCGTGCCGTCCATCGCGACCTTCCAGAGCTCCCCGGACCGCTTCATGAACCAGCACAACTACCCGCTGCTGGGCTCGATGGCCGGCGCCATCTTCATGGACGACCGCGCGCTGTACAACGAGAAGGTCGAGTGGTTCACCGTCAACTCGACGGCGAAGGACCAGGGCTTCAACGGCTCGGTCTCGCGGCTGTTCCGCTGGGTCGACCGCAACGACGCCACCGGAGAGCCGATCGACGAACCGCACGTCCAGCACGTGGAGATGGGACGCGACCAGGCGCACGGCGGCGGGGACCTCACCAACGCGGTCATGCTCTCGCGCATGCTCCTGGCGCAGGGCACCAAGGTGGACCCGGTGGCGGGCACCGTCTCGGACGCCCCGGACGCCGTCGGCCCGTACGAGTTCCTGGACGACCGGATCCTCGCGGCGGCCGACTACTTCTGGCGGTTCATGCAGGGCTACGACACGGACTGGACCCCGGTCGCGTACGCGATCTCGCCGGATGGCACGATCCGGGACACGTACAACCACATCTCGAACTCCTACCGCGGCCGGTACAACACGGCGAGCTTCTGGGAGCCGTACTACTACTACACGTACGCCCGCGGCGAGGACGTCGCGCAGGTCGCGCCGTACTACGCCGAGGCCTACGCCAAGCGCCCGGGACCGCTCTGGTACTACGGCGGCAACCTCAACAACCCCTGGGACAACGTCGACGGCGGCGGCGACTTCTGGCTGTACATCCCGGCCGAGGCGGCCGGCGAGAGCGTGCCGGCGCTCCCGGCCAGCGGCACCACCCTGGAGGTCGAGGACCGCTACACGCACCTGACCGGCCAGGCCGAGACGGCGCGCGACGGCGGCACCGGGTACGTCCGGCTGGCCGCGACCGCCCAGGGGTCGAAGATCGCCTACCTGAGCGGGTCGACGTCGCGCACGCTCGCCGGCTTCCGCATCCGCACCACCGGTGAGGCGCGCATGCACCTGACCGGTGGGCTGGACGAGACGGTGGTCCTGCCGGACACCGGCGGCCAGTGGCGCTACGTCACCGTGCCGCGGTCCCTGGCCGACATCCTCTTCATCGAGGTCAAGGGCTCGGGCGCGACGGTCGACATCGACCACGTCGACACGGCGGCGGCCGACCACCTGACGCCGCCGGTGTTCGACGGCGGCACGGGGACGCGACGGATCGTCGGCTACGCCGGCGCGAGCCTGAGCGTGCCCGTGTCCGCCACGGACGCAGGCGGCGCCGGCACCGTCACCTACTCCGCGACGGGCCTGCCCGACGGTGCCGCGATCGATGCCGCCACCGGCACCCTGACCTGGCACCCCGACGCCGCCGGCACCGCCGACGTGGTGGTCGTGGCCTCCGACGGCACCACGGTCACGGCGCTGCCGGTGCGCGTCGAGGTGGCGGCCGACCGCGCCGCCGCCCTCGCCCTGGCGACGGAGGGCCACGACGAGGACGCGACGTACGAGTCCGCCTCGCTGGCCGACTACACCGCCGCGGTCGACGCCGCCACCGCGCTGTCGGACGGCCCCGAGGGGGAGTACCTCGCGGCCCTGCAGGACCTCGTCGGCCGGACCGCCGCGCTGCGCCTGGTCTCGCCACGAACGGCGGACGGGAGCCTGGACTACCCCGCGCGCGTGGTGAGCTCGACCGCGGGGGCGAACACCGCCAAGCTGGTCGACGGCGACAACCAGACCGGCACCTCCTACGGACAGGCCGTGAACCTGTCGCACACCTTCGACTTCGGGCCCGACTACCGGGTCTCGGCGACGAAGTTCGGGTTCCAGAGCAACATCTTCGCCGACCGGCTGGCGAACTCGGCGGTCTTCGGGTCCGACGACGGGCAGAGCTGGACGCGCCTGACCCCGGGAGTCACCGCCTACACGCAGGACTACAACACCCTGGACGTGGCGCCCGACCTCCAGGACGACCAGTTCCGCTACCTCAAGGTGCAGCTCCTCGAACCGCAGCCCGACGTGCTGTACGGGATCGTGCGGAACCTGTTCGAGATGAACGAGTTCCACGTCTACGGCGACCGGCACGAGATCGGCAACCAGGTCGAGTCGGTCTCGCTCTCCGCCGACTCCGCGGTGGCGGGCAAGATCGCCGTCGGCGACACCGCGAAGGTGACGGTCGTGGCCCGGCAGGCGCTGCGCGCCGTCGACGTCACCGTTCAGGGCGTGCGGGTCGCGGCCCGCAGCGAGGACGGCGTGACCTGGTCGGCGTCGGCCAAGCTCGTGCGCGTCGACACGGGGCCCGTCACCGTGGCCGTCGACTACACCGCGTCCGACGGCGCTTCCGGCCCGACCCACTACGGCACCACGGACGGCTCGAAGCTGTTCGTCGCCGGCAACCGCAAACGGCAGGTGGACGTCGCCGCGCTGGCGACGGTGACGGCGTCCGACAAGCAGTGGCCCGGCACCGGGCTGGGTGCCGACAAGGTGGGCTACCTCCTGTTCGACGGCGACCCGACCACCTACGGCGACCTCAACACGTCGACAGGCTCGTACTACGTGATCGACCTGGGGGCCGGCGCGAGCGTGCGCCCCGAGGAGTTCCTCATGCTCCCGCGGTCCGGGCAGCATGGCCGGCTCAACGGCACCTACGTCCAGGGGTCGCAGGACGGGCAGGCCTGGACCAACCTCACCAGAGCCGTGACCGGCGCGGCCCCGGACACGTGGGTCGACGTCGTGCCCGACGGCGCCCCGAGCAGGCCGCACTACCGCTACCTGCGGATCATCAACGACACCGCCTGGAGCGGCAACGCCGCCGAGGTCGAGATCTACGGCGACCTGGACTAACCGGGCCCCGACGCCAGCGCGACCAGCCGCTCCGCCTTGAGCTCTGTCTCGTGCCACTCGGCGGTCGGGTCGGAGCCCCAGGTGATGCCGGCGCCCGTGCCGAACCGGAGCACGCCGTCGGCCCACCAGAACGTGCGGATGCCGACGGCGAGGGAGGCCTCGCCGTCGGCCACCCACCCCACGGCCCCGCAGTACGGGCCGCGCGGCACGGGCTCGAGCTCGCCGATGATCCGCAGCGCGCTCGACTTCGGGGCGCCCGAGACCGATCCCGGCGGAAACGTGCCGGCCAGCAGCCGGTGCCACAGCTCACCGGAGCGGGCGACGTCGTCGGACAGGGTGCCGCGCACGCGGGAGACGAGGTGCACCAGGCCGGGGTGCTCCTCGACCGCGAGGAGCGAGGTGACCTCGACCGTGCCGGGGCGGCAGACCGTCTGCAGGTCGTTGCGCACGAGGTCGGTGATCATGATGTTCTCGGCGCGGTCCTTGTCCGTGAGCCCGTCGGGCGTGCGGGCGGTGCCCTTGATCGGGCCCGACTCCACGACGGTCCCGACGCCCGGCTCGGCCCGCACGGACAGGTACAGCTCGGGGGAGGCGCTCACCACCCACACCGGGTCCAGCCCGGTGGCGGCGGGGACGTGGACGGCGGCGGCGTGCGGCGCGGGGTTGCCGGCGGCGAGCCGGGCGGCCAGCGCCCGGGCGTCGGGCTCGGTGCTCGGTCCGGCGAGCGGCGCCGACAGCACCCGGCAGATGTTCGCCTGGTAGACGTCGCCGTCGCGCACGTGCTCGCGCACCCGGCCGACGGCGGCCTCGTAGCCGGCCTGGTCCATGGACGACGCCCAGGCGTCGCGCGCGGGGCCGTGCCAGGTGTCGGCGGGCGGCGCTCCGGCGTCGGGCACCTGGGCGGCGTCGTGCACCCGGGCGAACCGCCACGCGCGAGCCGGGCCCTCGAAGTCGGCGACGACGAACCAGGTCCCGGTCGCGAGCCGCTCGGGCTCGGCCCGGACGTCGACGCACTCGACCGCGTCGGTCGCGACTCGTCCTGCGAAGCTCGCCCAGCCCGTGTCTCCGGTCACGTCGGATGGAGGAGTCGTGGGACCTGTGCGCTCCGCGACTGGTCGGATCGTGCGGTTTGCGGGCGGATGGGCCGGGCTGGGGGACACGGGACAACCGTACGGCGGCGCGCGCGATTGGACGGTTCGCCCTCCGGTCGATTAATGTTCAGAACGCGCCGGAACACCGGGGGAAACCCCAGGATGCCCGGTTTCGCGGATGTAGCTCAGTGGTAGAGCATCACCTTGCCAAGGTGAGGGTCGCGGGTTCAAGTCCCGTCATCCGCTCGGAAACGCCGCTCTCGTGGATTCGGCTGAAGAGAGCACCCCAAGGTTGTAGTTTGGCCGAGCGGTGGGTTGGCCGAGTGGCGAGGCAGCGGCCTGCAAAGCCGTATACACGGGTTCGAATCCCGTACCCACCTCGTTTTGCAGCATGGGCGATTGGCGCAGCGGTAGCGCGCTTCCCTGACACGGAAGAGGTCACTGGTTCGATCCCAGTATCGCCCACCCTTGTGCGAAGGCCCCGGACCTCGGTCCGGGGCCTTCGTCATGCCCGACGGCGGGTCGTTGGCCTGCGAGGACGTTCCTCAGTCCTGGGTGCCGTACTCCCAGTGCCAGGGCTCTGGCTTGCTGCCACCGGGCTCGGCCCAGGAGGGATGCTCCCAGCCGTACGCCCCGGCATTAGCCGTCATCCAGTTGAACTCGGTCGTGCCGAACGACTGGATGCCGCCGGACAGGTCCACAGCCAGGCCCCAGCCGTGGTTCGACGTGCCCGGCGTGGCCGCAAGGTTCTTCTTGAGCGCCTTGGTCGTGACCTGCGCCGCGTAGGACCGGTACGAGTCGCTCACGCCCAGGTTTCGCCCGAACTGGGCGGCGTACGCCGCGTTGAGCTGCTCCAGCTGGGCGGCGGCGTCGCAGCGCAGCCGCTGACCGGGCGAGAACGAGACCTCGCACAGGAGCTCGAGGGGGATCAGGCCGTTGCCGTAGCCGGCGGTGGCGGCGACGAGCTGGGCGACGCGTTCGGCCTCGGCGGCGGCGGCCTTGGCGGCGCGTTCGGCCTCAGCGGCAGCGGCCTTGGCGGCAGCGGCCGCTCTCCGGGCGGCGATCTCCTCGGGGGTGGGAGGCGCTGGCTTCACGGACACTGCGGCGGCGGGCGTCGCGTCGAGCACCGTGCGGAGCCTGGCGGTCGCCTTCTTGATCGCCACTGCGGCCTCGTCGGCCGTGTGCACGCTGTCCGACGCCGGATCTGTCTCCTCGGGAGTGGTCGTCGCTGTCGCGAGAACGTGATCGGGCGCGTCGCCGGCCTCGTCGGGAACAGTCCGCCCCACGACGGGGTCGGGGTCGGGGTCGGACGCACGCACCTCGACCGGCTCCACGGTGGCAGCCGGCGTCGCGCCTGTGCCGGACGCAGCCGCCGTCGGGCTGGTGGCGGCCGGGCCGTGCGAGCGCTCATCGATGCCCTGAGCGGTGCGCGTGCGCTCGGGCGCGACCGGCTCGGTGCTGGCTTCGCGGACCAGAGTGCGCAACGCGGACGTGGCCTTCTTGATCCGGTCACGGGCGGCGGTGTCGACAGGTGCCTCGGTGGTCACGTACTGGGAGTCGGAAAGTGCCTCTCCGGCGGCCTGCACCACGGTCGCGACCTTGGCGCTGGCCTCGACCGCCGGGACGGCGGGCGGCGAAGGGGCGGCAGCGGGAGTGGCCGGCGGCGCGGCCGGGGCCGCGACGTACCTCGCCGAGGTCGAAGGCCGGGAAGCCAGCCCATCGCCCCCCGTGGTCAGGGCCATGGCGGCCAGCACGACCGCGACGGCCAAGGACGAAAGGCGCGTCAGGGAGCTGCCGTGCTGGGTGGCGCCGGTTCGATTCTGGGCGCGACCGTCTCCGGAATGTGGCATGACTGTCCCCTGTCCAAGGAAGCCAGGGGCTGGCATCAGCCGGGTGAAGCTCCCTGGTGGTCCTGCGGCTTCGAGGCTGACACGTGCGCAAGACGCAAGTCAAACCAGATTGGCATTTTTGCCGGGTACGCAACAATCTTTAACCCGGGTGAGAGATGCCGGCACGCACGACGCAGCGCGGCGGTGACCGCTCCTGTCGCGCACGCCCACGGAGAGGGTTAAATTTGCGGCAACTGATTCGCAATATCTTGGTGATCTTGCGCAGCCGGCCGTGGGCTCGATGCCCCTCACCAGGATGACGCGGTTGGCACGTCCGCCGGCGCCTGCTGGTCGGACTCGCCGTACCGCACGCCCAGCTGCACCTGGCAGCGCAGCGTCTCGCCGTCGAAGTCGAACCACATCGGGTTGACCTGGACCGTGTCGTCCAGACGGGGACCCGTGGGCCAGCGTGGTGGCCGGGGCGGCATCAGCCCTGGTGGGCAGAACTCGCCGCGGACTGGCCTCTACCCTGAGAGGTCGCTATGAAGGTACTTCCCACCGCATCTCACACCACCGCGGCGAAGTGGTTTCGCCTGACCATCCTCGCCGCGCTGATCGGGCTCATGGCACCGGTCACGGCCGCACCCGCGAACGCCTCGGAGTCCGACGAGCCGACCGACGCCGAGCTGGCAGAGCTGAACGAAGCCGTCGGGGAGACCGACATCGAGGGCATCGCCTGGTACACCGACCCGGTCGCCAACGAGGTGGTCGTGACCGCCGACTCCAGCGTCTCCCTGTACGAGCAGAACCACCTCCGCTGGACCGCCCGCGAGGATCTGGACGCGCTGGCGATCGAGCGGGTGAGCGGAGCTTTTGAATCCTTGGCGCTGTATCCCGGTTCTGCCGTCTACGGGCGGGGTGTGCGCTGCTCGTTGGGTTTCAACGTCCGCACCGGCTCGAGGTACTACTTCCTCACGGCAGGGCACTGCGGCAAGGTCGTGCCCTACTGGCACGCGAAGTCGTCCACCGGCAAGCTGATCGGGCGGAGAATCTTCACCTCGTACCCGGAAAACGACTATTCGATCATCAGGTACGACCCCAAGTGGCTGAGCCGGCCCGGCGGCTACAGCTTGGCGAAGCCCACCGTCGGGCAGGCCGTCACCAGGGACGGGTCGACGAGCGGTACGCACTCGGGCCATATCACCGCGGTCAACGTCACCGTCAGGTACGTGGGCGGGTACACGATCAACGGGCTGATCCAGACCGACATCTGTGGTGAGCACGGCGACTCCGGCGGCCCGCTCTACCGAGGATCCAAGGCCTTCGGCATCACGTCTGGCGGAGTCGGCGAGTGCCCGGAGCATGGCATCACCTTCTACCAGCCCGTCGGCGAGATACTCAGGGCCCACGGGCTCCACCTCTACTGATCCTATGAAGAGCATTCCGATCCGAGGCATCATCCCCGCGCTGGTGACGCCGTTCCACGACGACGAGTCCCTGAACCTCGAGCAGATGAAGCGCCAGACGGTGCGTGCCATCGACGCCGGCGCCCACGGGGTCTTCTGCCTGGGCACCAACGGGGAGTTCTTCCAGCTGACGGCGGACGAGCGCGTGGCCGTCCTCGAAGCCGTCAAGGAGGCCGCGGACGGACGCGTGCCGGTCTACGCCGGCGCGGGGGCCGTCGGCACGCGCGACACCATCACGCTCGCGCGGCGACTGGCGAGTGCCGGCGCCGACGTGCTGTCCGTGATCACGCCCTACTTCGCCGCCGCGTCGCAGGAGGAGCTCTACCGGCACTTCGCCGCCGTCGCCGAGAGCGTCGACGTGCCGATCCTGCTCTACAACATCCCCGTGCGGACGAACGTGAACCTGAACCCGTCAACGGTGGCCAGGCTCGCCGCTATCGAGAACGTCGTCGGCATCAAGGACTCCTCGGGGAACTTCGACAACGTGCTGCAGTACCTCGAGCTCACCGACCGCGACACGTTCGCCGTCCTGTCGGGCACGGACTCGCTGATCCTGTCCACCCTGCAGGCCGGCGGGACCGGTGGCATCACCGCCATCGCGAACATCTACCCGCAGACGATGGTAGAGATCTTCGAGCAGTGGCAGGCGGGGGACCTGGAGGCCGCGCGGTCCGCGCAGTCCCGCATCCGCTCCGTGCGCAATCTCTTCCGCCACGGCAACCCCAACACCATCGTCAAGGCGGCCACCAACGCCGCCGGCGAGCAGGTGGGCCCGTGCCGGGCGCCGTTCAATCACCTCGGCGAGGAGGCGCTCGCCGAGATCGCGGCCACCGTTGCCGCGGACCACGCCCGGGGCGTGCGATGACCCCGGTCCAGATTCCGGCTGTGTCGCTCGACGGCGTCGCGACGCTCAGCCGCCGGCCCCGGGCGGCCCGTCCAGGACGGTCGGGATGTACTCGAGGAGCTGGAGCCGGCCGTCGAAGGTGCGGCTCTCGACCAGGTCGAGGGCGACGTCGGGGTAGTGGTCGAAGATGCGCTCCCGCCCGGTGGCACCGGTGATGACCGGGAAGACGACCACGCGGAACCGGTCTACGAGGCCGGCCTCGAGCAGCGAACGGCACAGGCTGAGGCTGCCGATCGTGCGCAGGGGGCGCGACGAGGTCCGCTTCATCTCGCGGACGGCCTCGACGGCGTCGCCGTCGACCAGCTCGGTGTTGGCCCACGAGAGCGGCGTCTCCAGGGTGGCCGAGAAGGCCACCTTGGGCAGCGCGTTCATCTCGGCGAAGCCGGGATCGTCCGGCATCTGAGCGGCGAACCCCGACATCAGCCGGTACGTCGTCGCGCCCATGAGGGCGGTGTGCTCGTACTCGGGCCCGGAGCTGACCCACTCCAGGTACTCGGGCCCCTCCATGCCCCAGAAGCCGGGCCAGCCCTCCGCTGCCGCGTAGCCGTCGAGCGAGATGATGAAGTCCACCATGAGGTTCGGCACCGGTCTCTCCTTCGTGGTCGCTGGTGCGTCGTCCCAGTGGTGACCGACCGTCCGAACGAAACTCATCGGCGCCGGCGCGGCTGGCGCGGCCGGGGTGAAAACGGCCCGAATCGGCCGTATTTCATTTCCAGTCAGTTACATCTGGTTTGGGGTCTTGTGGGGTGAAATATCCGAAGGGCATACTCACGCCAGCGAGACGGCAAGGGACGGCGACCCGCCCTTGCCGAGCAGGGTCCGCCACCAGCGGGCCCCTCACCCCAGGAGGACGTCATGACGTTCACTCGCACCACGTTCCGCCAGGGCTCCGCGAAGCGGGCCCGCCTGATCGCACTCGCAGCAGGACTCGCGCTCGCGACGTCCGCCCTGTCCGGGCCGACGGCGTCGGCCGACTCCGGCAAGGCGACCGCCGCCGAGCTGGCCTCGGTGCGCGCCGCCGTGGCCTCGACCGACGTGACCGGCATCGCCTGGTACACGGACCAGGCGACCGGCAAGGTCGTCGTGACCGCCGACTCCACGGTCTCCGCCACCGAGCTCGGCGAGGTGCGCAAGGCCGCGGGCGCCGACGCCGACGCCCTGGCCGTCAAGCGCGACTCCGGCGTCTTCAAGCCCCTCCTGGGGGCCGGCGACGCCATCTACGGTTCCGGGTACCGGTGCTCGGTGGCCTTCAACGTCCGCAGCGGCAGCACGTACTACCTGCTCACCGCCGGGCACTGCGGCAACGTGGTGCCCACCTGGTACACGAACTCGGCGCAGACCACCCTGGTCGGCCCGACCGTGGGCTCCAGCTTCCCGGGCAACGACTACGCGCTCGTCCGGTACGACAACACGTCGGTGAGCCACCCGGGCGGCTGGACGGCGGGCAACGCCTACGTGGGTCAGAGCGTCACGCGTGACGGCTCGACGACCGGCGTGCACTCGGGCACTGTCACCGCCCTCAACGTCACGGTCCGCTACGCGGAGGGTTCGGTCGGCGGGATGATCCAGACCACCGTCTGCGCCGAGCCCGGCGACTCGGGCGGTGCGCTGTACAGCGGCTCCACCGCCCTCGGCATCACCTCCGGCGGCAGCGGCAACTGCTCCTCCGGCGGCACCACGTTCTTCCAGCCCGTCACCGAGGCGCTCAGCGCGTACGGCGTGTCCATCTACTGATGACCGGCCGTATCTGATCTGACCTGCGCGGGCGGCGTTTCCGGGATGGTTCCGGGGATGCCGCCCGCGTCGCGTTCGGGTGTCTCGCGAGTCGGGGCGCTACTGCGTCGCGTAGCGCTCGATGCTCATCACCAGGACCACCCGGTCGGCGCTGTCCGCCGGAGGCTGCTGGTCGGGGTTTCCGTATCGCTTGCCGAGGTGGACGTAGAACTCCCCGGTCGGGTCCGGGACCACCTCGACCAGCTTCCCGCGGACCTCGAGGTAGTTGAAGGCGTTCTCGTCGTTCAGGATCGCGAGGCTCATCGACGGATTGTGCTGGAGGTTGCGGTACTTGGCGCGCTTCGTGGTGTGCGTGAAGCGCAGCGTCTCGCCGTCGAAGTCGAACCACATCGGGTTGACCTGGACCGTGTCGTCAGGACGGACGGTGCCGAGGAACGCGTAGTTCGGCGCCTCCAGGAGCGGGATCAGGTGGGCGGGGATGATGTCGGTCGCACTCATGCCGCTGAACATAACCCGGCGAGGCCCTCAATGAGTATTGGGTGAAAGGCTGGACGGTGAGGCGTTTTCACCCGACAACATGCGGGCGATGCCGGATGAAACGACTTGAGACGAGCGGAATTCGTTTCCAACCGGTTACATCTGATTTGAAGCCTTGTGGGGTGAATTGGGGAAGGGCAATACTCTCCGCCAGCGAGACGGCGGGCGACGGCGATCCGTCCTTGCCGAGCAGGGCCTGCCCCTGCAGACCCCTCACTCCAGGAGGATGCAATGAGGTTCATTCGCACCACGCTCCGTCCCGGCACCTCGAAGCGGGCCCGTCTGATCGCACTCGCGGCAGGGCTCGGGCTCGCGGTGTCCACCCTGGCCGGGCCGGCGGCCACGGCCGCCCCCGGCAAGCCGACCGCCGCCGAGCTCGCCACGGTGCACGCCGCCGTCGGCAAGGCGGGCGTCGACGGCGTCGCCTGGTACACGGACACCGCCACCGGCAAGGTGGTCGTCACCGCCGACTCCACTGTCACCGCGGCCGAGCTCAACACGGTCCGCAAGGCGGCGGGCGCCGACGCGGACGACCTCACCATCAAGCGCGCCAGCGGCGTCTTCAAGCCGCTGCTCGGCTCCGGTGACGCCATCTACGGCTCGGGGTACCGCTGCTCCTTGGGCTTCAACGTCGTCAGCGGCGGCACGTACTACTTCATCACCGCCGGGCACTGCGGTGACGTGGCCCCGACCTGGTACACCAACTCGGCGCAGTCCACCCTGATCGGCCCGACCATCAGCTCGAGCTTCCCGGGCGACGACTTCGCGCTCGTCCGGTACGACAACGCCTCGCTGACCCACCCCGGCGGCTATACCGCGGCCAACGCCTACGTGGGCGAGAGCGTCACCCGGGACGGCTCGACGACCGGCACGCACTCCGGCACCGTCACCGCGCTCAACGTCAGCGTCAACTACCAGGGCAGCGGCCGCGTCCGGGGCATGATCCAGACCAACGTCTGTGCCGAGCCCGGCGATTCCGGCGGCGCGCTCTACGACGGCAGCAAGGCGATCGGCATCACCTCCGGCGGCAGCGGCAACTGCACCACCGGCGGCACCACGTTCTTCCAGCCGGTCACGGAGGCGCTCAGCGCGTACGGTGTGTCCATCTACTGACGGGCATCGGCCCTGACCTGCGCGGGCGGTGTTGCCGGATGGCTCCGGCGGCACCGCCCGCGTCGCGGTCGGGCCGCCGGGCGCGACGCAGGTGGCGGGGTCATTTCGATTGGACCGGCGGGCCGTTTGTGAACTACTCTTCCGGAGCGTCACCACGAGGGCCCGAGAGGGTTCAGGATGGTGGCAGCGCGGATGTAGCTCAGTGGTAGAGCATCACCTTGCCAAGGTGAGGGTCGCGGGTTCAAGTCCCGTCATCCGCTCGATCCCATCTTGGTGGGGAGCACGGTGGGTTGGCCGAGAGGCGAGGCAGCGGCCTGCAAAGCCGTACACACGGGTTCGAATCCCGTACCCACCTCGGGCGATTGGCGCAGCGGTAGCGCGCTTCCCTGACACGGAAGAGGTCACTGGTTCGATCCCAGTATCGCCCACCAGCTAGGCCCCGGACTTCGGTCCGGGGCCTTTTCTGTTGCCCGACGGCGCCCGGCGCATCTCCCCGCCCTCATCGCCGAAACGATCAATAGCGAACAACATCTTGGCGCTTTCAGTTGCTCCGGCTAGCGTGGCGGCCAGTAGTTGATCCTCAACGATCAGAAACGAACATCGACGTCGATGGTCACTGGGTGCGGCTCAAGGAAGACCTGCACCGCCTCCGCCGTGAGCCCCCGGCGTCGAAAACACTTCAACGTGGAAGGGGAGCACCATGAGACGTGGACGAATGTCGTCAGCCGCCATCGCGGGGATGCTCGTGTGCGGCGTGATCGGATCGTCGCTCGTCGCGGGAGCGGGGGCATCGGCCGCGGGAGTGCCTCGCGCGCCGGAGGTCACCGAGATCACGGTCGACGGGGACGACGTCGCCGCGGACAACGTCAACGGCCTGACCTTCAAGGGCTTCGGCGTGCTCAGCGCCAACAGCACCAGCGCCCTCCTGATGGACTACAAGTCCGAGCAGCCCAGGAAGTACGCGGAGCTGCTGCAGATCCTGTTCGGTGGTGACCACCCGATCATGCAGCACGTCAAGATCGAGATGGGCGACGACCGCAACAACTCGACGGGCTCCGACGTGTCGACGATGCGCACCGCGGACGAGCCCGCGAACGTGCGACGCCACCCGGGCTTCCAGCTCGCGGCGGACGCCAAGAAGGTCAACCCCGACCTCAAGGTGTCGATCCTGCGCTGGAACGCCGCTCCCTGGGCGAACACGAACGACAAGATCTACGACTGGTACAAGAACACGATCCTGGCCGCGTACCGCGAGTACGGGTACATGGTCGACTACGTCCACCCCGGCGTGAACGAGCACACCGCCGACCTGGACTGGACCAAGGAGTACGCCGAGCGCGTCCGTACCGACATGACGGGATACGTGAGCGACGACCCGCGGCTGGCGGGCTTCCGCCGCGGGGAGGCGAGCCTCTTCCACCAGATCCAGGTGATGGTCTCCGACGAGGCGGGCCTCGGCACCTTCGGTGACGAGATGGTCGCCGACGCGTCGCTGCGCGACGTCGTGGGCGCCTCCACCTACCACTACTTCACCGACGACGACGCGGCCGGGAACTTCAAGCGCCTGGCCGACGAGCTCGACGAGGAGGTCTGGAACAGCGAGGCGCAGGCCACGTTCAGCAACTCGTCGTTCCGGCCGAACAACAACACCGCCGACCCGACGGTCGCTGGCACCGGCCTCGGCGGGAGCGGAAGCTCCCTGGAGATGGCGAACACCATCGTCAAGGGCTTCGCCAACTCCCGGCGCACGCACTTCATCTACCAGCCCGCGATCGGCTCGTTCTACGAGGGCGGGCAGTACTCGTACAAGGAGCTCGTGAGCGCCCGCGACCCGTGGTCCGGGTGGATCCACTATGACGCAGGCCTGGTCGCGCTGCAGCACTTCTCGAACTTCGCGGTGACCGGCTGGGAGGACTCGCGCAACCGGTCGGGGATCTGGCGTGCGGTGCCCCAGGCCTCCGCCACCACCGCTACGGGCACCAACCCAGTCAACGGGCGGAACGGCGGCCCGAACTACCTGACGCTCGCGGCGCCCGACCGCTCGGACTTCTCGACGGTGTTCGTCAACGATTCCGAGGCTCCGCGGACCTACCGGATCACCCCGGAGGACCTGGACCTCGGGTACAAGCCCCGCCTCGCGGTGTGGGAGACCCGTGCCGCGGAGGACGGCGAGGCCTTCGACGCCCGGTACAAGCAGCACGTCGGCAACGTCTCCGCGGACGCCGAAGGCGCCTACAGCGTCACGGTGCAGCCGTACTCGATCACCACCGTGACCTCGCTCGACGTCCGCCGCGACGAAGCGTGGACCACGCCGCTGCCCGTCGAGGGCGAGCGCACCGTGCTCGACGCCGGCGCCGCCCGCGAGGCACCGCGGAACGTGCTCTGGTCCGACGACTTCGACTACTCGGACAAGCGGGTGCCCATCGTCCGCGAGGGCGGCGGCCTGTCCGGCCGCACCGAGGACTTCGTCGACTCCCGCGGCGGCGACACCGGCGCGATCCCGCTGTACACGTGGGACCGCAACGGTTCCTTCGAGGCCTACCGGGCCGACGACGGCGAGCGGGTCCTGCGCCAGCAGGTCGACCGCGAGGGCACCGGCGTCGGCGGCGCGTGGAACGACGGCGAGCCGATCACCGCCGTCGGCGACCGGCGCTGGAGCAACTACCGCGCCACCGTCGACGTCCGCTTCGAGCGTGACACCGTGAGCGGCAACTACGCGGCCCTCGGCGCCCGCTCCAGCGGCGGCGACACCTCGCACGACCTCCGCGGCACGCCCTACGCGCTCAAGCTGGCCGTCGACGGCGGCTGGCAGCTCACCCGGCGAGGGACCGCCGTGGAGAGCGGCTCCGTCGCCGGCGACGGCTGGGACGCCGCCGCGTGGCACGAGCTGTCCGTGCAGGTCGCGGGCGACCGGGTCACCGGCTGGATCGACGGCGCGCAGGTGTTCGCCTGGACGGACGACGCCCCGATCCTCTCGGGCTGGGTGGACCTCGCCAGCGGGTTCCACTGGACGCAGTTCGACAACCTGAAGGTCGAGCGCGTGGCCGACGAGGTGCCGTACTACGGCGAGTACCTCGACGGCCACGAGATGACCGACCTCGCCGACCCGGCGGCGACCAAGCTCGTCTACGACGGCGAGTGGGCGCACGCCAACGGCAAGGGCATGTTCGAGTACGGCCGCACGTCGTCGATCAACCAGGCCGCCGGCGCCTCCGTGAGCTACACCTTCACGGGCTCCGGGCTGGACGTGCTCGGGGTGAACGACGGGTCCGCACGCCTGGACGTGACGGTCGACGGCGAGCCCGTCGCGCTCAACGCCCGCACCCGCGCGTCGGGCCAGTACCAGCAGGCGTTCGAGCTGCGGGGCCTGCGCTGGGGCGAGCACACGGTGACCCTCACCGTCGCGTCGGGCACGCTGAACGTCGACGCCGTCGGCGTCGTCTCGGCACCGGCTACCCGGGCGACCGACGTCCGGGCGCTCGCCGCCGCGCTGGACGTCGCGGAGGACGTCGAGCGCACCGACGACTTCACCGACGTCGAGTGGACGGTCCTCCAGAACGGCGTCACCGCCGCTCGCGCCGCGGTCGCCGACCCGGGGCGCTACCGGCTCGACGGGCAGGGCTCGGCGGACCTGGCTGCCCGGCTCCGGACGGCGTCCGCGCCGGTCGCGAACCGGATAGTCGACCTCGAGGAGCCCAGCGTGGCGACCTACGTCGGCGAGGCTCCGGCCCTGCCGGACACGCTCACGGCGGAGCTGACCGACGGCACCACCCGCGAGGTGCCGGTCGACTGGGCCCTCGACCCGGCGTCCTTCGACGAGGCCTGGGCGACCGTCGCGATCGAGGGTTCGTACGGTCAGGCGTCCGCGACCGCGCACGTCGAGGTAGTGCCGCGGGGGACCGTCGCGTTCGCCGACGTGAACGCGACCAGCGGCGGCGCGCTCGGGTACGACTCACCCGCCTACGCGGCGATCGCCGGCCTCGTCGGCGACGCGCTCGTGAACGACGCACCCGACCGGGTGCGGGAGAACGGCGCGGCGTGGGGGCACTGGGGGCAGAGTGCGTCGGGCAGCCGGTCGATCAGCTACAAGGGCGTCGTTCCTGGTGCGTACGACAAGACGACGACCACCGGGATGTACACGGCGAACCAGGTGGGGGCCGAGGTGTCCTACACCTTCACGCTGCCCGCGGGCTCGTACACGCTCGCGGCCGGCTCGCACTCGTGGTGGCCCGAAAGCAGCAGGAGCGCGGACGTCCTGCTCGACCACGACGGCGCGAGCCACCCCGTCGGGACGGTGACCCTGAACTCGGGCAACCCGAGCGAGGTGCTCAGCCACGACGTCGAGCTCGCCGAGCCCGGGCCGGTGACGATCCGGCTCAAGGCGACGAACAACCAGTCCCCGATGCTGTCCTGGGCGGCGGTGGTAGCCAGCGACTAGGAACTCAGCGGCCCCCCGTTGGTCGAGCTTGTCGAGACGTGGTGCCCCCAGGGGGCTCGACAAACTCGACCAGCGGCGGTGCTCGATCAGCGGTTGCGCTCAGTCCCGCTCCAGCAGGCGGGTGCGGAGCGCGCGGACGTGGCCCGGGGTGAGCCCGCCGCGCGCGAGGTACGCCTCGATCGAGCCGTGCCGGGTGCGCAGGTGCTCCAGCGCCCCGAGGATGACGTGCCGGGTGGGCGGGACCTCGCGCCCGGCGACGACGTCGCGCTCGTCCGGCTCGGCGTACCGGGGGGCGAGCCGCTGGTTGGTGATCTCGTAGTCGTCCGCGAGGGCGTCGACGTCGGCCCCGACGAGGGAGAGCGCGAGCGCCACCACCAGCCCGGTGCGATCCTTGCCCGCGGCGCAGTGCACCAGCACCGGCCCCTCGGGCGCGTCGGCGACGGCCCCGACGGCGCGCGCGAACAGCTCGGGACGCCGGTCCAGCAGCCCCGCGTACAGGTGGACCCACGGGCCCTCGACGGGGTCGCCGGGAGCCTGCACCGGTAGGTGCATGTGGGCGGGGAGGCCGGCGAGCCGGCTCGGCTCCTGCTCGATCTCGTCCGGGCGGCGCAGGTCGATGATCCGGGACAGGCCGTACGCGGTGGCGGCGGCGACGCCGTCGTCGGTCAGGAAGCTGGGGGAGTCCGAGCGCACGAGAACCCGCTCGCGGACCGCGCCGCCGCCCGTGAGCGGGAGCCCGCCCAGGTCACGCACGTTGAGGCAGCCCGGCCAGTCGAGGTGGAGCGGCGTGTAATCCGTCACGCCGGGAGGTTAACGCTCCGGGTCGTCATCCCGTATTGGCATTTTGCCCTTGCGCATCTCCACCGCTATCTGCTCGGCGTCCAGCAGGTCCAGGGCGTTGCCGAGCTGGGCGGAGTCGTAGGTGCCGGCGGATCGGGCAGCGAGCAGCTCCTCGCGCTGGGCGGCGATCGTGGCCAGACGCAGCTCCCGGTACTGGATGAACCGCTCCCTGGTGAGGACGGCATCCTCGTCCTGCGACTCGTGCTCCCGGAACATGTCCTTGCGTACGCGGGCGACCACGCCGTCGTCGTACGGCGAGCCGTCCGGGCGGCGGGGGTCCGCGAGGAAGGCGCGGGCGGCCTGCTCGTTCTCGCGGCGCAGGGCGGGCAGGTCGCCCGTGGTGTCCTGCCCGACGAGCCCCAGCCGGCGGGTCAGCCACGGGAGGGTGCTGCCCTGGACCAGCAGGGTCCCGAACGCGACGCCGAACGCGACAAGGATCAGGAAAGACCGGTTCGGCGTGTAAGCGGGCAGCGTCTGCGCGGCCGCGAGCGTCACGACGCCGCGCATGCCCGCCCACACCAGCAGGGTGCCCTCGCGCCAGCCGAGCGGCCGGGACAGGTCGTAGTCGATGTCGGCGGTCCGGCGCCGCAGGGTGCCCTGGATCCGCTCCAGGCGGGCGGAGGTCGAGCGCCGGTCCTTGCCCCCGACGCTCTCGACGGCCTGAGCCGTCGGCGTCGGGGCCCGCGCGACCCGCTGGTCGATGCGGTCCTGGACGCCCGACAGGGTCTCCCGGACGGCCTCGCCCCGGCGTGCCCGCCGGGCCTGGAGGCCGATCAGCGGCGTCACGAACGCGGCGCGCACCACGAGCACCGCGACGCCCGCGACGGCCGCGAGCCCGGCGGCCTGGAGCACCGTGCCGCTGCCGCGCTCGGCGTCCTCGATGAGGTCGAAGAGCTGGATCCCCATCGCGAGGAAGACCGCGCCCTCCAGCAGCAGCTCGACGGTGTGCCAGTTGGACCGTTCGGCGATGCGGTCCTGCGGCCGCAGGTGCCGCGCCGAGCCGTTGCCGGTGACGAGGCCCGCCGCGACGACGGCGACCAGCCCCGACGCGCCCAGCTCCTCCGCGGGCAGGTAGGCGGCGAACGGGATGACGAACGACACGGCGGTGCTCAGCGCGGCGTGCTGCAGGCGCTTGCGGATCCGCAGGCCCACCCAGCCGACGGGCACGCCGATCGCGACGGCCATGCCGGCCGCGAAGGCGAAGTCGCCCACCACGTCCCACAGGCTGACCGACACCGCGGTGGCCGCGATCGTCGAGCGGAGCAGGACCAGCGCGGAGGCGTCGTTCAGCAGGGACTCGCCCTCGAGCATCGTGACGCTGCGCGGGGACGCCCCGAGCCGTTTCACGATCGAGGTCGCCACGGCGTCGGTCGGGCTGACTATCGCGCCCAGGGCGATAGCGGTGGCCAGGTCGATCCCGGGGATCAGCCAGCGGAACAGCAGCCCGAGCACCACCGAGCTGATCACGACGAGCGTCACGGAGAGGCCGCCGATGGCCGTGAAGTCGCGCCGGAAGTCCATCGACGGCAGGCCGACCGCCGCCGAGTACAGCAGCGGCGGGAGCACGCCGCCGAGGATCAGCTCGGGTGGCACCGCGACCGCCGGGACGAACGGCAGCAGGCTCACCCCGGCGCCGAGCACCACGAGCACCAGGGGCGAGGCGACGCCGGCCCGGGGAGCGAGGGCGGTGACCGCGATGACGAGGGCCGCCGCGGCTGTCGCGACGGTCAGGTAGTCCACGTAGTCCACGGCCTGACGGTACGAGACGCCGGCGGCGTCCGCCCCGGTAGGTGACCTGGATCACCCGGTCCGTCCGGCTCTGCCGTGCGCGTGTTCGCGCGGACGCGGTGCGACCGCGGGTCACGGATCGGTACGATCGAGGGGCACCGTCCGGCGGACGGTGTCCCTCGATCCGTTTTCCTTCCGTTCCCCAAGGAGCACTCCTGTGTCCGACGTCGCATCGCCGCCCAGCCCCATCGACCTCGCCGATGGCGAGACCCCGGCTGAGAACTCCACGGGGGCGACGACGACCACGGCCACGACCACCGGCGCCGAGCTGTACCGCGAGCGCCGCGACGTCGTCGTGGTGCGGGTGGACGGCGAGCTGTGGGACCTCGACCGCGAGATCCCGGCCGGCCACGAGGTCGAGCCCGTGACCATCGGCGAGCCGGACGGCCTGGCCGTGCTGCGGCACAGCGCCGCCCACGTGCTGGCGCAGGCGGTGCAGCAGGTCAACCCGGACGCGAAGCTGGGCATCGGCCCGCCGGTGACGGACGGCTTCTACTACGACTTCGACGTCGAGACGCCGTTCACGCCCGAGGACCTCAAGAACCTCGACAAGATCATGGGCCGCATCATCAAGGAGGGCCAGACGTTCCGCCGTCGGGTCGTCACCGAGGACGAGGCCCGCGCCGAGCTGGCGAACGAGCCGTACAAGCTGGAGCTGATCGGCCTCAAGGGTGGCGCCGGCGACGGCGGTGCCGACGAGAACGGCGAGAACGTCGAGGTGGGCGGCGCCGAGCTGACCATCTACGACAACGTCCGGGGCGCCGGGCGGGAGAGCGAGACCGTGGTTTGGAGCGACCTGTGCCGCGGGCCGCACCTGCCGAGCACGCGCCTGATCGGTAACGGCGTCCAGCTCATGCGCTCGGCCGCGGCCTACTGGCGCGGCAGCGAGAAGAACCCGATGCTGCAGCGCGTCTACGGCACGGCGTGGCCCAGCAAGGACGAGCTCAAGGCGCACCTGGAGCGGCTGGCCGAGGCCGAGCGGCGCGACCACCGGCGCATCGGCGCCGAGATGGACCTGTTCAGCTTCCACGACGAGGTCGGCTCCGGCCTGCCGCTGTTCCACCCCAAGGGCGGCGTGATCAAGCGGGTCATGGAGGACTACGTCCGCCAGCGGCACATCGAGGAGGGCTTCTCGTACGTCGGCACGCCGCACATCACGAAGGACGGGCTGTTCCACACCTCGGGGCACCTGCCGTACTACTCGGACACGATGTTCCCGGAGATGGACCTCGAGGGGTCCAAGTACCGGCTCAAGGCCATGAACTGCCCGATGCACAACCTGATCTTCGCCTCGCGCGGGCGCTCGTACCGCGAGCTGCCGCTGCGCCTGTTCGAGTTCGGGTCGGTGTACCGGTACGAGAAGTCCGGCGTGGTGCAGGGCCTGACCCGCGTGCGCGGGCTGACCCAGGACGACTCGCACTCCTACGTGACGCCCGAGCAGGCGCCGGGGGAGGTCAAGCACCTGCTGGAGTTCATGCTCAGCGTGCTGCGCGACTTCGGCCTGGACGACTTCTACCTGGAGCTGTCCACGCGGGACGACTCGAAGCCGGACAAGTTCGTGGGCTCGGAGGAGGACTGGTCCGCCGCGACGAAGATCCTCGAGGAGGTGGGCCGCGAGACCGGCCTGGAGCTCGTGGCCGACCCGGGCGGCGCCGCGTTCTACGGCCCGAAGATCTCCGTGCAGGCCAAGGACGCCATCGGGCGGACCTGGCAGATGGGTACCGTGCAGTACGACTTCAACCAGCCCAAGGGCTTCGGGCTGGAGTACACGGCCGCCGACGGCACGCGCCAGCAGCCGGTGATGATCCACTCGGCGAAGTTCGGCTCGATCGAGCGGTTCATGGGCGTGCTCATCGAGCACTACGCGGGCGCCTTCCCGGCGTGGCTCGCGCCGGTGCAGGTCAAGATGGTTCCCGTGGCCGAGGCGTTCGACGACTACGTGAAGGACGTCGCCGCCCAGCTCACGGCGCGCGGCATCCGCGTCGAGCTGGACCTCTCCGACGACCGGTTCGGCAAGAAGATCCGCAACGCGTCCAAGGAGAAGGTGCCGTTCACGCTCATCGCGGGCGGTGAGGACGTCGAGGCCGGCGCCGTGTCGTTCCGGTTCCGTGACGGTACGCAGGAGAACGGCGTGCCGGTGGCGGACGCCGTCGAGCGCATCGCGGCGGCGGTGGCCGAGCGGTCCCAGCAGGCCTGATGGAACCCACCGCCCAGGACGCCGCGGACTTCGGCCCGCCGGGTGACGGGTTCCAGCGTCTCTGGACGCCGCACCGCATGGTCTACATCGGCGGGCAGGACCGGCCCGCCGACTCGACCATCGCGACGTGCCCGTTCTGCCGCATCCCGGAGGGCGACGACGAGATGGGCCTCGTCGTCGCCCGCGGTGAGCTGTGCTACGTGGTCCTGAACCTGTACCCGTACAACTCGGGGCACCTGATGGTGCTCCCGTACCGGCACGTGTCGGACTACACGGACCTGACCGACGTCGAGACGGTCGAGCTGGCGAAGATGACGCAGCAGGCCATGCGCGTGTCGCGCGCCGTCTACGCGCCGGCAGGCTTCAATCTTGGTATCAACCAGGGAGAGGTGGCGGGCGCGGGTATCGCTGCGCACCTGCACCAGCACGTGGTGCCGCGCTGGCAGGGCGATGCGAACTTCCTGCCCGTGGTGGCCCAGACCAAGGCGATGCCCGAGCTGCTGGGGGAGACCCGCCGTCGGCTCGCTGAGGCGTGGGAGACCACGGGGGGCGGAGAAGAAGAGGAGAGCTGATGCTGCGGGGCCTGCGTTCCTTCATGGCCATGGTGTTCACGCCCCTGGCCCGGTTGCTGCTCGCCCTGCATGTCTCGCCCGACGCCGTGACCATCGCCGGCACCGTGGTGGTCACCACCATCGCCCTGACGCTGTTCCCCGCGGGGTACACGCTCGTGGGCGGCCTGCTGGTCGGCTTCTTCGTCCTGTTCGACTCCCTGGACGGCGTGATGGCGCGCATGGCCGGGCGCTCCGGCCCGTGGGGCGCGTTCCTCGACTCGACGCTGGACCGCGTGGCCGACGGCGCCGTGTTCGCCGGGATCACCCTCTGGTTCGTGCTGCACCCCGACGAGCACCATGGCCTGTGGGGCCTCGCGGCCGCGCTGGCCTGCCTGGTGCTGGGCAGCGTCGTCCCGTACGCCCGGGCCCGGGCCGAGAGCGTGGGGGCCACCGCGCAGGTCGGCATCGCCGAGCGCGCCGATCGGCTGGTCCTGGCGCTCGTGCCGTTCACCTTCCTGCAGGTCGGCCTGCCCGTCGTGGTGCTCGAGGTGGTGCTGACGCTGCTGGCCCTCGCGAGCCTCGTGACCGTCTTCCAGCGCATGGCCACCGTGCGTGCGCAGCTCACGCGGCGGGAGGCCTGATGAACGTCGCGTCCTTCTACACGTTCGCGTGGCGGAACGCCACGAAGATCCCCGAGCCGGTCCTGCGGGGCCTGTTCACGGTCGTGGCCGACATCACCTGGCTGCGGCGCACCAAGGGCGTGCGCCGCATGGAGGCCAACTACGCGCGCGTCCGGCCAGACCTCGACGACGCCGCCGTCCGCAGGCTCTCCCGGGCCGGCATGCGCAGCTACATGCGGTACTTCCGCGAGGCCTTCACCCTCCAGGGCATCAGCCCGGAACGGCTCCAGGCGCGCGTGCGCGTGGAGGGCTACGACGAGCACGTGCGCCCCGTGGTCGACGCCGGGGGCGCCGCCTCGCTCGCGCTCGGCCACCTCGGCAACTGGGACCTGGCCGGCGCGTACGGCTCCCGCTACCTCGCGAGCGTGCTCACCGTCGCCGAACGGCTCAAGCCCGACGAGCTGTTCGAGGAGTTCGTGCGGTTCCGCAGCTCCCTCGGCATGCAGGTGCTGCCCCTGGGCAACGGCGACACGCTCGGCGCCCTGATCCGCGGCGCCAAGGAGGGCAGCAAGCTCATCCCGCTGCTCAGCGACCGCGACCTCACCGCCAGGGGCATCGAGGTCGACCTCGCCGGGCACCGCGCCCGGGTCGCCGCCGGACCGGCGCTGGTCGGGCTGGACGCCGGCGTCCCCGTGCACGCGGTGGGCATCACCTACGAGCGGCTGCGCGGCGCCCGCCGTCGGGCAGCGGGCACCCCGTGGGGGATCGTCATCCGGTTCCACCCGCCCCTGCCCGTGCCCGACGCCGGTCTGCCGCGCGACGAGCGCGCGCGCCTGCTCACCCAGGGCTGGGTGGACCAGCTCGCCGGGACCATCGTCGAGCACACCCACGACTGGCACATGCTGCAGCGGGTCTTCCTCGCCGACCTCGGGCCCGCCCGGCGGAGGGCCGCCGACGTGCGGGGCACCGGGTGAGAGGCGTCCGGCGGCGCAGCCACCGCGTCCTGCGCGTCGGCCTCGTCTGCCCCTACTCCTTCGACGCCCCCGGGGGCGTCCAGTTCCACGTGCGCGACCTCGCCGAGGCCCTCCAGGCCGCCGGGCACGAGGTCTCCGTACTCGCCCCCTCCAGCGACGACACCGAGCTGCCCGCCGTCGTCACCGCCGCCGGCCGGGCCGTGCCCGTGCCGTACAACGGGTCGGTCGCCCGGCTCACCTTCGGCCCGCTGACCGCCACGCGCGTGCGCCGCTGGCTGGAGGGCGGCATCGGGGGTCACCCCTTCGACATCGTCCACCTGCACGAACCGATGGTGCCGTCCCTGTCCATGCTCGCGCTGTGGCAGGCCACCGAGCCCGTGGTCGCGACCTTCCACACCTCGCAGGCGCGCTCGCGGGCGCTGCAGGTCGCCTACCCACTCGTGCGCCAGTCCCTGGAGAAGATCGCCGCCCGCATCGCCGTGTCCGAGGACGCCCGCCGCACGCTCGTGGACCACCTCGGCGGCGACGCCGTCGTCATCCCGAACGGCGTCTACACGCAGGTGTTCGCGGACAGCCCCCGGCGGCCCGAGTGGACCGGCACGCCCGAGGCGCCGACCGTCACGTTCCTCGGCCGGCTCGACGAGCCGCGCAAGGGCCTGTCCGTCCTGCTGCAAGCCGTGCCCGCCATCCTCGACGCCCTGCCCGGCACGCGGTTCCTGGTGGCGGGCCGCGGCGACGGCGCGGCCGCCGAGACCCGCGAGCTCCTGGGGGAGCGGGCCTCTTCCGTCGAGCTCCTGGGCGGTGTGTCCGACGCCGACAAGGCCGCGCTGCTGGCCTCCGCCGACCTGTATGTCGCGCCGCAGACCGGCGGCGAGAGCTTCGGCATCGTCCTC
Source organism: Promicromonospora sp. NPDC057138 (assembly GCF_042670845.1). NCBI lineage: Bacteria > Bacillati > Actinomycetota > Actinomycetes > Micrococcales > Promicromonosporaceae > Promicromonospora > Promicromonospora sp. NPDC057138. The sequence continues at coordinate 58,779 of NZ_JBHUUX010000010.1, forward strand.
GTCGAGGCGATGAGTGCCGGGGCCGTGGTCGTGGCCAGCGACCTGGGCGCCTTCCAGCGCGTCCTGGACGACGGCGCCGCCGGCGCCCTGTTCCGCACCGGCGACCCCGCCGACCTCGCCGCGACAGTGCTGGCACTGCTCGCCGACCCCGCGCGCCGCGACGCCTACCGCGCCCACGCCGCCCAGTGGGTGCAGCGGTTCGACTGGTCCGGCGTGACCGAGCAGGTGCTCGCCGTGTACGACATGACGCTCGCCGCCGACAACGCGATCGGCGGCGACGTCGTCGGGCGCATCATGGGGCTGTTCCCGCGCCGGGTCGGAGGCGACGCATGACCTGGTCCGAGATCGCGCTCATCGCGCTGGCCGCGCTCGGCGTCGGCCTGCTGCTCGCCTGGCGCGGCGCGTCCCGGCTGGACCGCCTGCACCGCAAGGTCGCCGCGTCTCGGATAGCGCTCGACGCGCAGCTCGTGCGGCGCGCGTCCGCGGCGGTCGAGCTCGCGGCGTCGGGCGCGCTGGACCCGGCGAGCGCCGTCCTGGTCGCCGACGCCGCCTACGCGGCGTCGGACGTGGCGCCCGTCACCTCGCCCGCGGCCGCGCTGAAGATGGACGGGCTCGGCCCGGACCGCGAGCGGGCCGAGTCCGGGCTGACGGCGACGCTGCGGGAGGCAATGGGCGCCCCCGAGGCGATCCGGGTCCTGCTGTCGGGGCCCGCGGGCGAGGTGGTGGAGGCGCTCGCCGACGCCTGGTACCGGGCGACGCTGGCCCGCCGCTTCCACAACGAGGCCGTGGCGCAGGCCCGGCGGGTGCGCCGGGTCTGGTACGTGCGGCTGTTCTACCTGGCCGGCCGGGCGCCGATACCGCGCACCGTGGAGCTGGACGACGTCCTGCCGCACGCCCTGGAGCCCAACGGCGGGTGACGCTCTGCGGGTCCGGGCGGGCGATAAGATCAAGTCAGGGCGCCGACAGCGCCTGGAACGACCCCGTCGATCCCACCGGCGAGAACTATGCGAGGTAACCGTGACTGAATCCGTGACCGGCGAGAACACTGTGGGCACGGTCGGCACCGCGCGCGTGAAGCGCGGCATGGCCGAGATGCTCAAGGGCGGCGTCATCATGGACGTCGTCACGCCCGAGCAGGCGAAGATCGCCGAGGACGCGGGTGCGGTGGCCGTCATGGCGCTGGAGCGGGTGCCCGCGGACATCCGCGCGCAGGGTGGCGTGTCGCGCATGAGCGACCCCGACATGATCGACGGCATCATCGAGGCCGTCTCGATCCCCGTGATGGCGAAGGCGCGCATCGGGCACTTCGTCGAGGCGCAGGTGCTGCAGGCGCTCGGCGTCGACTACATCGACGAGTCCGAGGTGCTGACCCCCGCGGACTACACGAACCACATCGAGAAGTGGAACTTCACCGTGCCGTTCGTGTGCGGTGCGACGAACCTGGGCGAGGCGCTGCGCCGCATCACCGAGGGTGCCGCGATGATCCGCTCGAAGGGCGAGGCCGGCACCGGCGACGTCTCGAACGCGACCACCCACATGCGTCAGATCCGCCAGCAGATCCGCCGCCTCACGTCGCTCCCGGAGGACGAGCTGTTCGTCGCTGCCAAGGAGCTGCAGGCGCCGTACGAGCTGGTCAAGGAGATCGCGACCACCGGGAAGCTGCCGGTCGTGCTCTTCACCGCGGGCGGTATCGCCACCCCGGCGGACGCCGCGATGATGATGCAGCTCGGCGCCGAGGGCGTCTTCGTCGGCTCGGGCATCTTCAAGTCGGGCAACCCGGCGCAGCGTGCCAAGGCGATCGTGCAGGCCACCACGTTCTTCGACGACGCCGACGTGATCGCCAAGGTCTCGCGCGGTCTCGGCGAGGCGATGGTCGGCATCAACGTCGAGGAGGAGCCGGCGCCGGTGCGCCTGGCTGAGCGCGGCTGGTGAGCTAGGTCGTCGGAAGGCCCCGCGGACGTCGTGTCCGCGGGGCCTCTCTGCTTTGGGTCAGCAGGGTTGGCTGACTCGCGTTCAGTAGGTTTGGCGGAGCCATAATTCGTCCGATAAAGGTCGCCTGCCGCCTGCTGAATCAAGGTCAGGGGTCGCAGGGATGGTTTGCCCTGGCCTTGACCGGGGCAAACCAGGTGTCAGTCGCAGTTGTTGTAGTTGTACCCCGCTGCTCGCTTGACGCCGTCTCCGGCGTAGAACTCGTACCGGCCCTCAGTGTTGCGGGTCCTCGGTCGCATCCCGGGTGTTGTCACCGAAGAGCCCGTCGATGTCTGACTGGTCGAACGCCGTACCGCGGGAAGGTGCGAACGCCTTGACGAGGTGGCGTGTTAGCGCTCACAATCTGGTCAAAGCCGACGAAGCCGGGGCTACAGGGCATCTTGCTTCGTTCGAGTTTGGATCAGGCGTGGCCGCGCCATGAGCAGCACAGATGCGAGCGCTCACAGTTCTCCCGCAGGCGCACGGGTATGGGTCGCGGTGCACTCTCTCCGGGTGAACCGTCCGGCTTTCTTGATCAAGGAGGATCATGTCTGCCTTTTCTCGTTCTTCATCGGTCGCGCCGCAGTCGCGGCGACGACGCTGGTTCATGCGGTTCGTCGCCGCCGGGGTGGCGGCAGTGGTGGCCGGTGGCGGCGCGGTCCCGGTCACCGGACCGGCCGCAGCCGCCACGGTCGACCCCGACGTGTCCGCGTCGGCGGGCGCCGCCCAGGCCGCCGACGAATGGAATCCCGAGTCGTCGTACACGACGACGGATGCCGGCGACGGCTCCTACACGGTTCCCATGCTGAATTCCGACGTGCCGGATGTCAGTGTCGAGCGCGTCCCCGCGTCGCAGAACGACGAAGGGCGCGACACCTATTACATGGTCAGCACGACGATGCATCTCAGCCCTGGCGCACCGATCATGAAGTCGTACGACCTCGTCAACTGGGAGATCGTGAGCTACGCGTTCGATCGCCTCGACATCAGTGATGCCGCGTCCCTGCGGAACGGCTCGAACTCCTACGGGCAGGGACAGTGGGCGTCGTCTATCCGCTTCCACGACGGCACCTTCTACGTGCTGATCAATTCGCTGAACCTCGGCGGCGCCTTCCTCTACCGCACCGACGACATCGAGAACGGAGCGTGGACGAAGACGGCGTTCGGTCGAGGCTTCCATGATCCTTCGCTCTTCTTCGACGACGCCAACGGCGGAACGCCGTACATCTTCTATGGTGGCGGTGGCTCCAGCGCGGTTCGGTTGAACCCGACGCTGACGGCGGTCGAGCAGGACTATCCGGACGTGATCCGGCGCAGCGACTACGCGGACAAGCCGTACATCGGCACCGATACGATCTTCGAGGGCGCCCAGGTGTCCTACATCGACGGGTACTACTACGTGGTGATGATCACCTGGCCCGGCGACGGTCGACAGGTCGTCATGTTCCGCTCGACCGACCTGCTCGGGCGCCTCGCAGACACACCGGCGCCCTACGAGTCCCGCGGGGTGCTGAACTCGAACGGATTCGCGCAGGGCAGCCTTGTGCCCATCAAGAATGACGCGGGCGGCGACGACTGGCACGGCTTCTTCTTCCGCGACTCGTATCCGGTCGGTCGCATCCCGGCGCTGATCCCGGCGACCTGGAGCAACGGGTGGCCGACCTTCGGCAACAACGGCGTCGTGCCGGTCGACGGCATCTTCGAGAAGCCGATCAGACTCACCCCCGAGCAGGAGCGCTTCGAACGACTCAAGAGCGTCGTCGCGTCCGACGACTTCGACAACGATGCACCGCACCACGCCTTCCAGGACGAGCAGTGGACGCTGCCGACACCGCCCGACATCGATGAGGAACTGGTCGGCGTTGAACTCTTCGGCAATCCCGGCGTCGAGTCCGGAAGCACGGAGAGCTGGATCGCCAACGACGGCGCGACGCTCTCGCCGACGACGGACGCGCACACGGGCTCGACGGCTCTCGCGGTCACCGGGAGGACCTCCACAGGATCGGGGCCGGCGCAGGACGTCACCGGCAAGGTGCAGCACGGCGTCACCTACGACGTCTCGGCATGGGTCAAGTACGACAACCCTGCGAGCCCGGAGACCAAGCAGTTCCTCATCACTGCCCGGTACGGCGGCAACAGCACCACCTTCACCAACCTCACGCCCGCCACGGCCGTGACCCGTGGGAGCTGGGGCAAGGTGTCCGGGTCGTTCACGATTCCTGCGACGCAGGCCCTCTCCGACGTCCGCATCTTCGTCGAGACTCCCTGGGTGAGGGATCCGTCGTCAGACCCCAGCACCCACCTCATGGACTACAAGGTCGACGACGTGTCACTCGTCGGGCATCCCTCGGTCGGCGGGGAGCTGCCACATCCCGATGAGATCGCCCCGAACGGGTCGAACCTCGACATGGCCTGGGAGTGGAACCACACGCCTGACAATCGGTACTGGTCGCTCACCGATCGCGAGGGGTGGCTGCGTCTGACGGCCGGCAAGGTCGTCACCGGTGCGTACACGCACCGCGACTCCGGTGGCGAGCTCACCTGGCTCGAAGAAGCGCGCAACACGCTCTCGCAGCGCTCTTTCGGGCCTCGGCAGTCGGCCGAGACGAAGCTCGACATCTCTGGCATGAACGACGGCGACGTCGCCGGTCTTGCGGCGTTCGGCCAGGACTTCTCGTACATCGCGGTCCAGCGCGTGAACGGGGTGAACACGGTGGGGGTCGTCCATCGCGGACGTCCCTTCCCCGCATCGACCGACCAGGCGGCGGTCGAGACCTTCGTCCCGGGCACCGCTACGGCGCTCGGGGATGCCACGGAGGTGTACCTCAAGGCGGATCTGGACTTCACCCGGAGTGAGGGGCAGCTCTTCACGACCCTCTATTACAGCTTGGACGGGATCGACTGGACCAAGCTCGGCGACGCCGTCGGACCGCTCCAGTTCGGCGGATCGATACACTTCATGGGACACCGGGTCGCACTGTTCAACTACGCGACCCAGCAGACCGGCGGCCATGTCGACTTCGATCGCTTCCTGCTGAGCGACACCCTGACGGCGCAGAACCAGCCGCTCGACAAGAGCGACCTGGAGGCAGCGATCGCCTACGCCGAATCGCTCGACTCGGGGGACTACCCCGCCGAGGCATGGGCGGCGATGCTCGACACGCTCGCTGAGGCGCGCACGGTGGCGGCAGGGGTGGTCGGTACGCAGAACCAGATCGACGCCCCCGAGCGAGCGCTCAGCTATGAACTCGCTCGCCTCGGAACCCTGAAGGCACCGGCCCCGACACTCGACGTCGAACTGACGGCCGGCACCCGCTGCGTGGCCGGAAAAGTAGTGGTCACCGTGCGCGCGACCAACGCGGAGGAGGTGCCGATCACGGTCGCCTTCGAGACGCCGTACGGCAGCAAGTCCTGGGCGTCGGTCGCCCCCGGCGCGAACGCGGTACATGCATTCACGACCCGACAGGTGAGCGTGCCAGAGGGAGCGGCATCCGCTGAGTTCTCGGCGATCATCGACGGCGAGTCCGTCTCGACGGAGAGCGAGGCGTCGTACCCAGCCCGCACCTGCAATTGATCTGAGCAGCACGGACCCGCCGACCCGGGTCCGTGCCGCGCGGAGCCTCGATCCCAAGGCCTGCCTCGGGACCGGGGCTCTGTCGCGCATCAAGGGACTGATTTCTTCAGTCTCGAAGTCCGGGATGGCGTGGGACGAAGCCACGTCGTGATCTTCCCATCACGAAGGGGCATCGAGTCGTGGTTGACCCGATGCCCCTTCTGGAATGAATCCGACGTGCCGTCCGGCGAATTCCCGGCCCGCCGGACGGGTACCCGCCTCTAGCCCGCGGTGTACTCGATCGTGCGCTCGTACGAGACCGGTCCCGTCGCGCCCTCCTTCGTGGCGTCGACCGTGATCGTCCCGCTGGACTTCTCCGCGAGGCGCGTATTGAAGGCAACGGAGGTCGTCTTCCCCGGCATGAGATTGTGAATCGTCTTGGTTCCGAAGTCGGATGTGACGGTCAGCGACACCGGGGACGAGTCGTTGTTCGTCACGGACACGACGAGGTTGACCTTCCCGGCGACAGTCCTCTGCGACACAGACGACTCGACATCGACGCACATGTCGGAGATCGGGTTGTCGCCGACCGCCGTGAGGAGGCCGAGCTTGTACGGCAAGCTGATGTAGTCGGGCGCTTCTGCCGTGTGGGATACGCCCTGGTAGAGCATGCGCATCGGCTCGCACGGGTCGAGGGTGAGGTTCTGATCGGATCCGGAGCGGATCATCTCACCGTGCGACACCTGCTCCTTCGACCAGATCTCGTTCTCGAAAGTCCGGTTAGCGGGACCTGCGAAGGGGTCCGCCTCGGTCGCCGCGAGCGGCGTCCACGGACCTGCCAGATCGTCGGCGGTCCAGGAGCTGAAGTAGCGCCCCGGGTGCCCGATCGCCTCGACCATGGTGATGTACTTGTCGGAGCCGTCGAGCTTGTAGGTCATGCTGGCTTCGAAGACGTTGTCGGTCGTGTCCTGGAGCTCGAGCTCGGGCGCTCCGAAGCCGTTCGGGAACTGCTCGATCGACGTCTCTGCGCGCCAGAGCCTGCCGTTGTCGCCGGTAGCGAAGAGATGGCACAGCTCCGCGTCGCAGATGTTGAAGAAGTCGAGCCATCCTCCGGTCTGTTGGATGACCGTCGGGGTTCCGTTCGGGTACAGGGGACGGGGGGATGTCCAGGACATCGGGTCGTCGATGTTCGCCGTCGTGGAGTAGAACGGGTCGCCGGCCTGGTAGATGAGGTACCACAGGCCATCGGGCTCGAAGAAGAACACCTGCGGGGCGGCGGTGTAACCGGCGCCGATGGGTGAGTCCGCCAGATACGTGATCGGCGCTTCGGCTGCTTCGGACCAGTCTGTGAAGCTGGTGGTGGCCATGCTCCAGCCGTTCTGGCTGGCGGTCGTCATGAACACGTGGTACTTGCCGTCGGCGAACACGACAGTCGGGTCCTTGACTCCGAGCGACGGGTGCTCCTCGGTGGGCTGCGGCACGATCACAGGGTCGCTGGACGACCACTCGAACGTCGGCTCCACCTCGAACAGCGAGACGTCGTCGACGTTGAAGTCCATGAGGTTCGCCGCAGGGTCCGCGGAAGGATCGGGCACCCATGGTGTCTCGATGAAGACACGTGCGCCCGTGACAACCTGCTCCTCGGGAATCGTGAACGAGCCCTTGACGGTCGTCCACTGCCCTCTCGTCGCGACCGCGCGAGCGACGTTGATGTATCGATCGCTGTAGGCCAGCGTGAGGATGAACTCCTTGGTGTCCGGGCCAGAAGTGAACTTCACTGTCGCCGAGATGTCGTACGACGACCCGGGCGTGAGCTTTCCGCCGAGGTCCTGCCAGGGGCCGGACGACGTGCGCGTCCGCTCGGTCACCTTCAGGCTCGCCGCTCCGCTCGCAGCGACCTCCGTGTCGGTGGAAAGCACCCCACCATCCGGACTCGTCCAGGGTGCGACCCCGTTCTCGAACCCTCCGTTGCTCACCAGATCGGTGCGGACGACGCTGGCCTCGGCGCCCGACGGTGGCACGGCCAGGCCGGCCACGACAAGGGCGGCGGCGATCACGGTCGCGCCGAACCATCGAACTTTCATCGGTCTCACATGCATGACCAGCTCCTTTGCTGAGTGTTGCTGTTCCCGGCTCATCGCGCGCCCAGCGCGACGTCGCTGTCAATGGGTTCGTACAGACCGGCTGTCGCATGTTACCGGGAACAACAATTGTTTCGAAAGGGCGCCAGCGATTCGGTTTCGTCACCTCGCTGATGGATGAAAGTTGCCAGACCCGACCTTTGTTCCCGTTAACATGCCTGGAACGTGGTCCACAGACGGAACGCGACGAAGGCAACGATGCCGACCGAGGTCGCACGCGAAGCCTGAGGAGCGAATCGACAGCCTGGGGCTGATCGCTGATTCGGCACGGCTGACGCCGACCGAGAAACTGGAGTAGACATGAAGATCACCAAGGGAACCGCGGTCCGTTGCGCGGCAGGCATCCTCGGCGGAGTGCTGCTGGCAGGCGTTGGCGGCGCCGCCGCCTTCGCGGCGTGGCCGGACGAGGAGGACAGCTCGGGCGTCGACGTCAAGGTCGACATCGCCCCCGTGGCGGGCGGTGCGCTGAGCCTGACCGTCGACGGCACCGAGTCCGTGCTGACCGAGACCGGCTCGACGGCCACCTACCGTCAGTTCACCGGTGCCCTGCCGAACGTGACGGTGACGGACACTCGCACCGACGTGCCGGCCGGCGTGTACTGGTACGTCACTGGTCAGGCCGGTGACTTCACGGGGGCCGCCGGGCAGCCGAGCATCACGCCAGACCACCTCGGCTGGACGCCGGCGCTGGTGACGACCGGCAACGGCGAGGTCACCGCCGGCGATGCAGTCGCCACGTCGAAGGATGACCCGACGCCGCCGGTGCCGAACAACGTCGGTCTCGTCGGTCAGGAGATGCTTCAGCTCGCGCTCGACTCGGCCGAGGCGAAGGCCGCGGCCGGGCAGTGGACGGCGAACGCGGACCTCGTCCTCAAGACCGACGTGAACGTCGCTCCGGGCAGCTACACGTCGCTGCTGACACTGTCACTCTTCGAAGACGCGTTCTGAGCACCATCCGAACGAGGGGCTGGGTCCGGGCGACCGGCCCAGCCCCCGACCACCTGATCGGTATTCCCGTGAAATCTGTGCGACTCCGCCGTGTGCTGGTGAGCGTGCTGGCCGCGCTTGCCCTACTTGGCGCACCCGCGGCGGCTGGCGCCGAAGACGACGCGCCGATCTCGTGGTCGGTGACGCCTGCCGACGGATCCGGACCGGACGGGCGCTTGTTCGTGGAGCACGCGGTCGACCCCGGTGAAACCGTGGAGGACGATCTGGCGGTGCGCAACCTCGGCGCCGAGCAGGTCACTTTCCGCCTTTCCGCCGCTGACGGCTTCTACAACGCGAACGGCCGATTCGACATGCTCCGATCGGATCAGGAGTCGGTGGCGGCCGGAACCTGGATCAGGCTGCCGGACAGCGTCATCGTGGCACCGGGGGCGACAGCGGTGGTTCCGTTCTCGTTGACGGTCCCCGCGGATGCGGAGCCGGGCGATCATGCTGCAGGCATCGCCGCGTCCGTGATCTCCGGAGCGCACGGCGACGGCACCGGGGTGGGCGTGGAGAGCAGGGTCGGCTTCAAGGTGATGACGCAGGTCACCGGCCCGCTGATGCCGGCGTTCTCCGTCGAGCAGGTGCAGACCGACTACCTGCTCTCCTGGAATCCGTTCCGCGCCGGAGACATCGCGATGACGTTCACCGTGGTCAACACCGGGAACACCCGGCTGATGGTCGAGGGCGTGCTGGACGTGGCCGGCCGGAGAGTCGCGTTCCCCGCCGAGGGGGAGCGTCGAAGCGAGATCCTGCCGGGGGAGGAGAGACCGTACGCCTTGGCCGTCGACGACGTCTGGCCGTTGTTCGGCTTCCCCGCCGACCTCACGGTCGCACCTGTGGTGTCCTCCATCGCCGATGAGACGGCCGCGGTCCCACCCTCGGCCACCGCCCACTTCGTCTGGGCCATGCCCTGGCCCCAGCTGCTGACGCTCGCCGGCGTCGCCCTGCTGCTGATCGCGCTGCTCTGGAACCGCGTCCGTTCGCGTCGGCGGCTCGACACCCTCATCGAGAACGCCGTGGAGCGGGGACGAGCAGAGGCGCGCGCGTCGGACGCGGCCGAGCGCCTGTGACACATCCGCCCGCGGACATCAACGCACCTCCCGAGGCGGCGCCGTGGATGCTCGGGTGACGATCTCGGTCGGGATCCGTGTGAACGCGGGGATCTCCCGTTCCTCGATCGCCGCACGCAGCATCTCGACCACCGCGACACCGAGGGCATGGAAGTCCTGGCGGATCGTGGTCAGCGGCGGCAGAACGTGACGGGCAAGCGGGACATCGTCGAAGCCGACCACACTCAAGTCGTTCGGGACATCGAACCCCTTGTCGTGCAAACCGTGGATGAGCCCGACCGCCATTTCGTCGTTCGCAGCGAAGACGGCGGTGTAGTCGGGCAGTCGATCCAATCCCATCGCGAAGTCGTAGGTGAAGTCGGCGCTCCAGTCGCCCACCACGATCGGACGTTGGCGGATGCCCCACGACTTCGTCCTGAAGTGAAACGCGCGCTCCCTGGCACGCGCGTCGAGCCAATCGAGCGGACCGGAGATGTGCAGGATGTCTCGGTGTCCGAGCGCCACCAGATGGTCGACGAGCAGCATCGTTCCGGCCTGCTGATCGATCGACACCGTCAGGAAGGTGGGGTCGGCGTCGGCCTTCACGACGAGCATCGGCACGTTGATCACCACCCGACGCAGCGCCGCCACCGATGAGGATCGCGGCGCGATCACGCACAGCGCGTCGATCCCCTGCATCATCAGACTCTCGACCGCCGCCTGCGGTGACAGCCCGTCACCCTCGTGCAGTGGGATCTGAGCAACGGAGTAGTCCGCACCGCGCGCTGCCAGTTCGATGGCGCTCAGGACGCTGGTGGGTCCGAAGGCCCCGGAGCTGTCGACGATCACACCGATGCGGCGGGATCGCTGCGTCGCCAGTGCGCGGGCCGCGAGATTCGGCCGGTAGTCGAGCTCCTCGATCGCCTCGAGCACCCGCCGACGCGTGTCCGGCTTGATGTTCGGGTGATCGTTCAACACGCGAGACACCGTCATGTGCGACACCCCGGCGATCACAGCCACCTGCCGGATGTTGGGCTTGTGCGATCCGACGCTCACCATACGCACCTCCGTCGGCCGCACCTGCAGTGATGTTGCCGAGAACAGCTCCGTAGACGCAATCGTCGTGCTTCAGTCAACCATCTGGAAGATCGCATCGGCACGAGCGCCGTCGGTGACGATGGGATCCACCCAGGCTTGGAAGTTGCGATGATGCAGATACCTGTCGGGGATCCGCACAACGTTGACCGCCGCGGCCGCGGTCAACGTGCCAAGTCCGAGTTGATCGTATCCCGGATGTCTGCCAGGGCGGCAAGGTGGACCACTGGGGCGGTGGCTGGGTCGGGTTCAGTAGGCTCGGGCAGGCCCGGACCCCGGCGTCGCTGTTCTACCAGGGCGACGGCTCGTAGTCCTTGAGGAAGCAGCCGTACAGGTCCGTCCCGGCCTCGCCCTGGACGATCGGGTCATAGACGCGGGCGGCGCCGTCGACCAGGTCGAGGGGCGCATGCCAGCCCTCGGCGGCGATCCGCAGCTTCTCCTGGTGCGGGCGCTCGTCCGTGATCCACCCGGTGTCCACCGCGGTCATCAGGACCCGGTCCTTCTCGAACATCTCCGCCGCGGAGGTCCGGGTCAGCATGTTGAGGGCGGCCTTGGCCATGTTGGTGTGCGGGTGTCCCGCGGACTTGTAACGGCGGGAGAACTGCCCCTCCATCGCCGAGACGTTGACGACGTACCCGCGTCGCGCCTTGGATGTCGCGGCCCGCATCGCGGGCCGCAGCCGGGAGATGAGCAGGAACGGCGCGATCGCGTTGCAGAGCTGGACCTCCAGGAGCTCCAGCGGGTCGACCTCGTCGACGACCTGGGTCCACGAGTTGGTCGTCTGCAGGTCGGGGAGAAGCCCGCCGGCATCGACGGCCGTGCCGGCCAGGTGGGCATCCAGGGAGGCCGAGCCCGCCCGGAGCGCCAGCGCCGTCAGGGACGCCGCGGTGTGCATCGCGACGGCGTCGTCCTGCGACTGCCCCTCGTGGTGGGCGACCGACAAGGCGGTCAGTGCCCCCGCTATCGCGGCAGGGTGCGCCTCCGAGACGTGATCGAACGTGACCATCTCCGGCTGTTCCAGCCCGTGGGGAAGCGGGGCGACCGGCGACGACTCGCCCGCGACGAGCTGCGAGTAGGCACCCGGGGACCGGCGGACCGTCTGGCAGGCGTTGTTGACCAGGATGTCGAGCGGGCCCGCCGCGGCGACGTCGTCGGCCAGGGCGATCACCTGGGTGGGGTCACGCAGGTCGATGCCGACGATCTTGAGCCGGTGCAGCCAGTCGGCGGCGTCGGGCATCGCCGAGAAGCGGCGCACCGCGTCCTTCGGGAAGCGGGTGGTGATGGTGAGGTGAGCGCCGTCGCGCAGCAGGCGCAGCGCGATGTACATGCCGATCTTCGCCCGGCCCCCGGTGAGCAGGGCGCGGCGGCCGGTCAGGTCCGTGCGCTGGTCGCGCCGCGTATGGCTCTTCGCGGCACAGGCCGGGCACAGCCAGTGGTAGAACGAGTCGACCAGCGTGTAGTCCGTCTTGCAGATGTAGCAGCCGCGGGCGGTGCGCAGCTCCCCGGCGAACGCCCCCGGCGCGGTCGAGACCAGCGGGATGCCGGCGGTCTCGTCGTCGATCCGCGCCGCCGAACCGGTCGCCGTCTGCTCGATGACGCTCCGGTCGTGCGCCTGACGCTCCTCGCGGATCGCGGCCTTACGGGACTTCTTGAGCAGCTTCCACATGTAGCCGGTCGCCCGTTTGACCGTCTGGACGTCGGGATGGTTGGGCTCGAGGTCCTGGAGCCGGCCCAGCACCCGAAGGGTGGTGGCGAGCTCGTCCGGGTCGATCCCCGCTTTCGTTGGCACGCCGTAGGGTAACCGGCGCCCGGGCCTGGCGCCCGGCTCGGTCCACGTCAAGCGCCATCGCGGCTTGCCCGACGGAGGCTGCCCGTCAGGGCATGAAAGGACCTGCGAGGCGATTTCCCTTCGCCGGCATTGTCCGGATCAGGTTGTGGGGGTCGCCAGCCGGCCTTTCGACCTTCTGACCTCTCAGCCTCTCGGCTCCCTCGCCTGTCTCGCAGGCCAACAACCACTTTGCCCCTGCCCGGGCTGGTTGGGTAGGGACTTTAGTCCCTAGTTTCATGCCAAGATTCGTGGGTGGAGATGACGGACGTCACGCATGCGATCGCAGCTGCGACGTCGGTCGCCGCATCGCTGGATCTGCCAGCGAACGATGCGATCGTTCTCCACAACTCGAACAAGCTGGCACTGCGGCTGACGCCATGTGACGTCTTTGCCCGGGTCGCTCCTCTGGGGCAAGAGGTGGCACAGCTCGAAGTCGAGCTCGCTCAACGGCTCGCCGACGTCGGAAGCCCGGTGGGCCGGTTGGAGCCGAGGGTGGACCCGCGTGTGTACACGCGCGATGGCTTCGCAGTGACGCTGTGGACCTACTACGAGCCCGTGACACCCCACATCTCACCGGCCGACTACGCCAAGGCGCTGGAGCAGCTCCACGCCGGCATGCGCAAGGTCGACGTGCCGAGCCCGAGGTTCACGGACCGGATCACTGAGGCGGAAGAAATCGTCTCCAACCCGGACCGCTCGCCGGAGCTTGCCGACGCGGACCGCGTGTTCCTCAGCGGCACTCTGGCGAGCCTGCGACGAGCGATCGGCGGCCGCGGCGCCGTGGAGCAGCTGCTCCACGGCGAGCCGCATCCAGGCAATGTGCTCAGCACGAAGAGCGGCCCTTTGTTCATCGACCTCGAGACGTGCTGCCGCGGACCCGTCGAGTTCGACCTCGCCCATGTTCCGGAGGCGGTCTGCGAGCACTACCCCAGCCTTGACCAAGAACTGCTGGACGAGTGCCGGCAGCTCGTCATCGCGATGGTCGCCGCCTGGCGTTGGGACCTTGACGACCAGTTTCCGAATGGGAGGCGATTCGGGGTGGAGCTTCTGCGCTTGCTACGCGAGGGTCCTCCGTGGCCGACACTCGACACAGTGACCAGGCAACTCGATGGCCTGTAGATCCTGGCGAGCGGGTAGAAAAAGTTATACCGTTGATCCATGAAGACAGCGATCAGCCTCCCGGACCACACTGCGGAGCGCTTCGACCACATCGCGCAGAAGCACGGCATGACGCGGTCGGAGTTCTACCGGCGTGCCGCTGAGCACTACGCCGACGAGCTGACCGGTGCGGACCTGACCGCCCAGATCGACGACGCTATCGAGGCCATCGGCCAGCCCGGCGACGACGACGCCGACTTCCGTCGCACTGCGAACGCCCGCCTGGTCGAGGCCTCGGACGAGTGGTGATCCGGCGCGCAGAGGTGTGCTGGGTCGATTTCGGAGAACCCAAGGGGAGCACTCCCGCCAAGCGGCGACCTGCCGTCGTCGTGCAGTCCGACCAGTACAACAAGTCCCGCATCGCGACCGTCGTCGTCCTGCCGATCACCTCCAACACGGCCCATGCGCGGCATCCGGGCAACGTCTTCCTGCCAGCCCTGGCGTCCGGGCTGCCGAAGGACTCGGTCGTCAACGTGTCGCAGCCGATGACCGTGGACCGCTCTGACATCGAACCCACCGGACTTGCGCTTCCCGACAACCTGATGGACGCCGTCGACACCGGCCTTCGGCGAGTCGTGGACCTGTAACGATCGACCCGGTGGGTACAGGCGGAAGGTCTCGTGGAGCGGCACGCGGGCCGCGAAGTCCCGCCCGCCGTCGTGGACGACGACGTACGCGCCGTCCTGCCCGAACCGTCCCGGGGGCGACTCCAGGACGAGCCCGCTGTCGTCGCTGACGGCCGGGCGCAGGAACACCTGGACGTTGCCGGACTCGAGCGGGAACGCGACGTGGACGCTCGGCTGCGCGCTGCCGGGGAGCCGCCGCGCCGAGTAGCAGCCGCTGAACACGTAGCGGCCCGACGGCCGGAGCGTTCGCAACCACGCAGCGCCCACCTGATCGCCGAGCGGCTCACCGGGGCGCGCAGCCAGGAGTGGTCGCCGGCGAGGTCGACGGGCCTGCCGACCAGTCGCCAGAACTTCCGGGACCCGAGGTCCAGCAGATGGTTCACGAGAACGCATTGTTGCAGGGTGTCCGTCGGTTACGGTCGGTGCGTGCTGCTGCCTGATCTGTCGACGCCGGGGGCGGACCTGCCCGTCCGGGCGGTCCTGCCCGCCACGGTCGACGCGGTGCGGTCGCGCGGTGCCGCGGTGCTGGTCGCGCCGCCCGGATCGGGGAAGACCTCGCTGCTGCCCCTCGCGCTGGCCGACGCGCTCGGGGGCACGATCATCGTCGCCGAGCCGCGCAGGATGGCGACCCGTGCGGCCGCGACCCGGCTGGCGATGCTGGTCGGCGAACCGCTCGGGCAGCGGATCGGCTACGCGATGCGCGGCGAACGCAGTGGCGGCAAAGGACTCCGTGTCGAGGTGGTGACGACGGGGCTCCTCGTACGGCGTCTGCAGCGGGACCCGGAGCTGCCGGGTGTCGCCGCCATCGTGATCGACGAGTGCCACGAGCGGCACCTCGACGCCGATCTGCTGCTCGCGCTCTGTGTCGACATCCGGGCGAACCTTCGGGAAGACCTGGCGATCGTCGCGACCTCGGCCACGGCGGACACGATCAAGCTGAGCCGCGCACTGGGCACGGACGTTCCGGCGCCCGTGATCACCGCGTCTGCTCCGCTGTTCGACGTGGCGGTCGAGTGGGCTCCGCCGCCGGTCCCCGCGCCGCTGCTCCCCGGCGGGCGGGTCGACCCGCGCCTGCTGGATCACGTCGCCGCCGTCGTCCGAAGGGCACTGACCGAGAACGAGGGCGACATCCTCGTGTTCGTCCCGGGGGAGGGCGAGATCAACGGCGTGACCCGCCGTCTGGCCGGCCAGGACGTCCTGCCGTTGTTCGGTCGCCAGTCACGGGCCGAGCAGGACCGGGCGCTGGCGCCGGCCGCCACTCGTCGGATCGTGGTCACGACGTCGGTCGCGGAGAGCTCGCTGACCGTGCCCGGGGTCCGGGTCGTGGTCGACGCGGGCCTTTCCCGGGAGCCGCGGACCGATCAGTCCCGTGGCCTCGGTGCACTGGTCACCTGCCGGGTCTCGAGATCGTCGGCCGACCAGCGAGCGGGACGTGCCGGGCGGGAGGCGCCCGGCCGGGTCTACCGGTGCTGGTCCGCCACCGACCACGCCCGTCTCGACGACCATCCGGCGCCGGAGATCGCGATCGCCGACCTGGCGGCCTTCGCCCTCGACCTCGCGGCGTGGGGTGCGCCCGGCGGTGACGGCCTGACCCTGCTCGACGCGCCGCCGGTGGCCGCGATGACCGCGGCGACCGAGCTGTTGCGCCGCATCCAGGCCACCGACGATTCCGGCCGGATCACCGAGCGAGGCCGGCGGATGGCGGCGATCGGGGTGCATCCTCGGTTGGCTCGTGCGCTGCTGGACGGGACGCCGCGGGTCGGCGCCGACCGGGCACGCGAGGTCGTCGCGATGCTGTCGGACGACTCCGGCCGTGGCTCCGGCGATGATCTGCCGGCCCGCTGGCGGGCCCTTCGCCGTGGCGAGGACCGCGGAGCCACGGCCCGCTGGCGGGAAGAGACGAAGCGCCTCGGCCGAGGCACGACGACCGGCGACCCGTTGGGCGGTCCGGCCGGCCGGGGGACGCGCGGCGTCCCAGACGATCTTGCGGTGGGGATCGTGGTGGGGCTGGCGTATCCGGACCGGATCGCGCGGGCACGGGGGACCGACTCGGCGACGTACCAGATGTCTGGCGGCACGGGTGCCGCGCTGGATCCGCAGTCACCGTTGCGGACCACGACCTGGCTGGCGATCGCGGTCGCCGACCGGGCACCCGGTCGCGCCGACGCCAGGATCCGTTCCGCGGCGCCGATCGATGAGCCCACGGCGCGAGACATCGCAGGCGACCTAGTCTCGACCACCGACCAGATCCGCTGGGACGACGGCCGTATCGTGACGCGGCGCGTCGAGGCGCTCGGCGCGATCGTGCTGGGCGACGTCCCTCTGTTACATCCCGACCCGCTGCTGGTCCAGGCGGCCGTCCGCGACGGCATCCGGCGCAGCGGTCTGTCCGTGCTGCGCTGGTCGGAGGCCGCACTCGCCCTGCGGGAGCGGCTCGCGTTCTGCCACGCCCATCTCGGCGCCCCGTGGCCCGCGGTCGACGACGAAGCACTGCTGGCCGGCCTCGACGACTGGCTGGGTACCGAGCTCGCCTCTGTGCGCGGCGCTCGCGACCTCGCCCGCATCGACGTGGCCTCGGCGCTCCGGCGACTGCTGCCCTGGCCCGCGGCAGGCCGGTTCGGCGAGCTCGCACCGGAACGGATCCAGGTCCCGTCGGGCTCCGAGGTCCGGCTCGCGTACGACGGTGTCGAGCCGCCGGTGCTCGCCGTGAAGCTGCAGGAGGTCTTCGGCTGGACTACGACTCCGGCCGTCGCGGACGGTCGTGTCCCGGTCGTCCTGCACCTGTTGTCGCCCGCCCGGCGCCCGGTCGCGATCACGAGCGATCTCGCCTCGTTCTGGAAGCAGGGCTATCCCCAGGTCCGAGCTGACCTGCGAGCCCGCTACCCTCGCCATCCGTGGCCGGAAGACCCACTCACCGCCGTCCCGACCAAGCGAGTGAAACCCCGCCAGTGAACTGCAGCACGGGCATCGACGTCGAGGAGGAGCGGCCACCGCGCCCTACCGACTACCGCCGGCGGCCAGCACTGTCGCGAGGCCTTCTTGCAGGTCCTTGACGAAGTACTCGGGAACCTCCAGCGACGGGAAATGTCCCCCGGACTCGGGCAACGTCCATCGGACGATCTGTCGGTACCGCTCCTGCGCCCAGGCGCGCGGAGTCCGCGACTCGATGTCGCCGGGATACATGGTGATCGCCGACGGGACGTCGACCCGAAGCTCTGGATCCAGCGAGTCGGGGCTCTCGTAGTAGATGCGGGCCGCCGACGCGCCGGTCCGCGTCAGCCAGTACAGGGTGACGTCGTCAAGAATGCTGTCTCTGGAGATCGTCTCGAACGGGCCGTCGTCGGTGTCTGACCACTCGGCGAACTTGTCGAGGAGCCAGGCGAGAAGCCCGACCGGCGAGTCGACGAGCGAGTAGCCGATGGTCTGCGGCCGGGTCGCCTGCTGCTTCGCGTATGCCCGGTGGTGGCGCCAGAAGTCGCGGGTTTCGTCGGCACACTGGCGCTCGACCGCCGTCAGCCCCTCCGTCGTCAACCCGGGCGGTGGCAACGCGAGCGTCGTGTGGATGCCGAGAACGTGCTCCGGGAACCTGCCGCCGAGGACCGCGGTGACATTGCCTCCCCAGTCGCCGCCGTGGGCGACGAACGTGCCGTAGCCGAGCCTGCCCATCAGCTCCACCCAGGCCGCCGCGATCCTTTCGACTCCCCACCCGGTCGCGGCGGGCTTGTCGCTGTAGCCAAAACCTGGCAGCGACGGGACGACGACGTGGAACGCCGGCGCGTCCGCGTCCTTCGGGTCCGCCAGCTCGTCGATGACATGGATGAACTCGGCGATGCTGCCTGGCCAGCCGTGCGTCAGGACCAGAGGTGTGGCGTCCGCGCGGGTGGACCGGCGGTGCAGGAAGTGGATTCCCAGGTCGTCGATGGTCGTGCGGAACTGGCCGATCTGGTTGAGGCGCGTCTCGAACGACCGCCAGTCGTACTCGGTGCGCCAGTGGTTCACGAGGTCGACGAGGTCGGCGAGAGGAACCCCCTGTTCCCATCGGCGAGAGCCCGGCCCGGCGCGGTGGACGGTCTCGGCTTCCGGCAGCCGTGCCGCGGCCAGCCGCGCGCGCAGGTCGTCGAGGTCGGCGTCGGTCGCGTGCGCTTCGAACGCTTGGACGTCGCTGGTCAGACGGGACATGTAACCCCCTGGTCGTCGGGTGAGCCTGCTTGCGGCAGTCTGAACCACGGTTCTAACAGATCTCGAAGCGTGCCCCACAAAGCACGTAGACCCGTCGACTCGGTCGAGCGTCTTATAGGTGCCGCTGAGGCCGCCCTGCACTACGTTCTGTCTGACGAGGGCCGACGACGGCCGACGGCGTGCCGAACGGAGATGAACCTGGTGGCCCCAGCGGAACCGTGGCTTCGCGTCCTGGAGGATGCCCGCTACTACCCGTCCCCGCACAACTCGCAGCCCATCAAGGTCCGGCCCATCGACTCCCGCACCGCCGAGGTCTACTACGACCTCGAGCTGGGCCTGCCCGCCGAGTCCTTCGGCATCCCCTTCGGGCACGTCTGCGCGGGGGTCTTCCTGGAGTCGCTCAGCACGGTGGCGGGCGGGCTCGGCTACGACGTGGCCGAGAACCTCGACCACAGCGAGATGGACTTCGGGAGCACGGCCCGCCTGCACCCCCTGGGAACGGTGGCCCTCACACCTCGGACGGCGACCGAGGACGACGTCGCCCGGCTGGAGCTGTTCCGAGTCCGGGCGACGTCCCGCCGTCCGTATGACGCGCGACCAGTTCCGGCCGAGGTCGTGGCTGCGGCGACGGCCGTGGCGGATGCCGGCGGGCACATGTTCCGCACCACCTCCGACCGTTCGACCGTCCGCAGGCTGGTGCACATCAACCAGGCGACGCTGTTCTCCGACCTGCGCAACGACGCGGTGTATGACGAGATCATGGCCTGGCTGCGCTTCAGCAAGCAGGACGCTCGCGAGAGGGCCGACGGCCTGAGCGCCGAGGCGATGCTCATGCCAGGCGGTCTCCTCAGGTTCGCGATGACGCACCGCGGCCTGTGGGACGCGCCGGTCATCGGCGGGGCGATCCGCACCATGTACCTGAACACCATGCGCGGCGTCCGTCAGCTCGGCTGGCTGGAGGGCCCGTTCGCGAGCCCGTCCGACTACATCGAGGCGGGCCGCACCTTCATGCGGCTCTGGCTCGAGCTCACGGCTCACGGCGTCCGGCTCCACCCGTTCGGGACGGTCATCACCAACCCCGGCTCGCACCGCGCCTTCGCCTCGGCGGTGGCCGCCGACGAGGGCGGCAGCCGGATGGCCTGGATGCTCTTCCGGTTCGGATACAGCAAGACACCGCCCGTGGCGCACCGTCGTCCTGCCACATCGATGCTGATCGGAGCCGGCGCATGAAGCGTCTCCTCGCCTTCGCGCTCGTGGCCCTGGTCGACGGCGCCGTCCGCCCGCTGACGCACAGCGTGCACACGCACAAGGTGCTCCTCGGTCCGGGGATCGAGCCCTTGCGCTGGTGGCTGGGCCGGCTCCGTGCCTGGCGCACGTTCGAGTTCGCCGCCCGGCACGTACCCGCTTACCGCGCCTTCCTCGCGGAGCACGGTCGCGATGGCCGCCTGGTCGTCAAGGGCTCGCTGACCGAGGCGCTCCGGGGTGTCCCGGAGATGGACAAGGAGTCGTACATCAAGCGGTGGAGCGTCACCGAACGGTGCGTCGGGGGCAGGCTGCCCCGCCGCGGCGTCGTCGTCGACGAGTCCTCCGGAAGCTCCGGGACGCCCACGAGCTGGGTCCGGGGGCGTGAGGAGCGGGCAGCTACCCGGCAGCTTCTCCAGGTGGGGTTCGCGCGGACGGCGTCCACCCTGCGGAAGCAGCCGTTCCTGCTCAACGCGTTCTCGCTCGGTGCGTGGGCGACCGGCATGAACGTCACGACGTCGCTGACCGAGATCACGATGATCAAGTCGTGCGGGCCCGACAAGGACAAGGTCATCAGCACGATGAAGGAGTTCGGGACCGACTACACCTACATCATCACCAGCTACCCGCCGTTCCTGAAGTCGCTGTTCGAGGACGACCGGCTGAACTGGGCGGACTACGACATCGTGGCCGCGTTCGGCGGCGAGGGCATCAGCGAGAACATGCGCTCGCACATCCTGCGCTACGCCCACAGCGTCTTCGGTTCCTACGGCGCCAGCGACCTCGAGATCAACCTGAGCATCGAGACCGACTTCACGGTCGCGCTGCGGCGTGCGATCAGTGCGGACCAGCGCCTGTCCGACCGCCTGACCAGGACCGGCGAGTACGGCGTGCTGCCGATGATCTTCCAGTTCAACCCGTTCGACTACCTGCTGGAGACCAACGACGACGGCGAGCTGGTCGTCACGATCGCCCGCGACCGGAACATCAACCCGCGGATCCGGTACAACATCCATGACCGCGGTCACGTGCTGCGCATGCGCGACCTCCTGCCGGTCCTGAAGGAGCTGGGCCACGAGAAGGTCGTCGAGGAGAAGTTCCTCGACCTGCCGCTGCTGTTCCACTACGGGCGTTCCGACATGTCGGTCGACTACAACGGCGCGGTCATCGGACCCGACGCCCTCCGCGACGTGATCTACAGCGACCCCGAGCTGCTGGAGGCCGTCGAGAACCACCGCCTGATCAGCTACGAGGACGCCAACGGCGACCGGCAGCTCCACATCGCGATCCAGCTCACCGAGAGCGCGACGTCGGCGGCCGTCCTGGACCAGGCACGTTTCCGGGCGTTCGTGGCGGACGAGCTGCGCCGTCGGAACGGCGACTTCCACAACGGGATCCGCACCGCGCCGGAGGGCACGCTCCCTACCGTCGCGTTCTACGGGCACCACACCGGACCGTTCGCCGAGGACGGCGGCAAGCTGAAGAACGAGTACGTCTGGCAGCTCCCGCAGGGTGGCCTGGACCGGTGGGAGGCCGACCTCTCGCACGTGGTCGCTCGGGAGTGACCGCCCGTCAAAACGCTCCGTCGCAGGTCACCCGGTGGCTATGCTCCGGTTACCTGACGGGGAGGACACGACATGATCGACCTGGGCGAGCTGGACGCCGCGGCGCTGGAGCGGTCGTTCACTGGCATCGTGACGGTCGACGTCGGTGATCGCACAGTTCTGGAACGCTCCTACGGGCTCGCCCATCGTGCCCTCCAGGTGCCGAACACCTCGACGACGCGGTTCGCGATCGCGAGCGGCAGCAAGAGCTTCACCGCCCTCGCGATCATGCGGCAGGTCGTGTCCGGGACGCTGCGCCTGCAGGACCCGGTGCGCCGATACCTCGGTGACGATCTCCCGTTGATCGACGACGACGTCACGATCGAGCAGCTGCTCACCCACACCTCAGGGATCGGCGACTACCTCGACGAGGACGGCGACTGGGACCCCGCCGACTACGTCCTCCCCGTCCCGGTGCACACGCTCGAGACCGCCGAGTCGTTTCTCCCGATCCTGGACGGCTTCCCCCGCAAGCATGCGCCCGGTGCCCGGTTCACCTACTGCAACGGCGGCTACATCGTGCTGGCGATCGTGCTGGAGCGGATCACCGGGCGGCAGTTCCAGGACGTCGTGGATACCGATGTGATCCGGCCCGCCGGGCTGACGAGCACGGCATACCTGCGATCGGACGAGCTACCGGGGGACGTCGCCGTGGGCTACCTGTTCTCAGAGGGCGATCGCAGCAACGTGCTGCACCTGCCGGTGCGCGGCAACGGCGACGGCGGCGCCTACACGAGCGCCGCCGACCTGCACCGGTTCTGGCGCGCGCTGCACGCCGGGGCGATCGTGCCGGCCGACGTGGTCACCGAGATGACGCGTCCGCGTTCAGACGTGCCGGAGGAGGACCTGCGGTACGGCATGGGATTCTGGCTTCACCCGGACGATCCTGCGGTCGTGATGGGCGGTTTCGACGCGGGCGTCGCCTTCCGTTCGACGCACGATCCCGCGACCTCGACGACGGTGACTGTGCTGAGCAACTGCACCTTCGGGTCGGGACTCGTCATCGAGCTGCTCCAGAAGTCCTGGCCGGAGCTGTTGTCCATGGCGTGACAGCGAGGGGCCCCGCGGACATCGTGTCCGCGGAGCCTGCCCGTCTGTCGCGGCCGCGATGTTCCTGCGGTCAGGTGACCAGCAGGCCGCCGTCCATGTGCAGGTCGTGGGCGTTGATGCCGGTGTTGCTGAGCAGGAAGTCAGTCGCGTCGGCGATCTCCGCCATCGTCACCAGGCGTCCGATCGGGGTCCGGTCCGAGTGCGGCGGGTTGGGGACGTCGCGCCACCGGGGGCTGTCGCCGATCAAGCCGGGGTGCAGGGCGTTGACGCGGTGCGGGGCGATCTCGACGGCGAGCGTCCTGACCAGGCCGGTGATACCGGCGTTGAAGGTGCTCACGATGGTCGAGCCGGGGTAGGGGCGTTCCTTGGCGAGCCCGCCGAAGAGGACGACGGACCCGTCCGGGGTGAACCGGTCGTGCAGCACCCGCACGGTCTCCGCATAGCCGACGAGCTTCATGGTCACCGCGGACACGGCATCCGTGATGCTGAACTGCGCCAGGGTGTTCGCCGCCTGGCCGACGGCGGTGATCACGAGATTGTCGACCTCGCGCACGTCCGCCAACGAGGCCTCGATCGTCTCGGGCTGGGCGAGGTCGAGCGCCAGCCCGCGGGCGCCGCCGAGCCGAGCTGCTGCGTTCTCGGCGCGCGCCTTGTCCCGGCTGGTGACGATGACGTCGTCGCCGCGGCTCGCGAAGTGCTGGGCAATGGCGCCACCCAGCCCTCCGCTGCCGCCGACGATGAGTGTGGTGGTCATGCGATGGCGGTCCTTCCGTCAGTGGCGGCCTTCAGGCCATGCCATTTAGTATCCAGTTGGATACTAACTCACGCGGCGACGATGCGATGCGCCCCCCAGTAGCGTGACCTTTCATGCAGGAGCAGCCGTGAACGACGCAGAGCTTGTCCAGGAGCCGCGGCGGCGGGACCCCGAGGGGCGCCGGGCGGCCATCATCGAGGCGGCCCGCCAGACCTTCACCGAGCGCGGCTACGCCCGCACCACCCTGCGCGAGGTCGCGCGCCGGGCCGGCGTCACGCACGGCCTCATCACACGGCACTTCTCGTCCAAGGAGCGGCTCTTCCTCGCCGCGGTGCCGGGCAACCGCGACCTGGAACGAGTGGCGGCCGGAGACCCGGCCACACTGCCCGACCGGATCGCGCACGCCTTCGTGCTCCGGATGGAGACCGACGCCGCAGGCGACCCGCTGATCGCCCTCCTGCGCAGTGCCGCATCTGACGAGCAGGCCGCCGCCCGGCTCCTGGTCGCGATGCAGGAGTACAGCGCGGCCGTCTACCGCTCAGTCCTCACGCCGGGGGAGCCCGCCGCGTCCGACGACGATCTGGACATCCGCGTGGCGCTCGTGGGTTCGCAGCTGATCGGCGTGGCCTTCAGCAGGTACATCGCGCGGACCGAACCGCTCGCCTCGATGCCGCCCGACAGGCTCACGGAACACCTCATCCGGATCCTGCGGCACGTCCTGTTCGGCTGACGGCCGCGCGCGCTCGGTCCTGCGTGGGGCTGCCTGAAATCACCCGTGGCCGCGTACGCTGATCCGGAGGTCCTTGTCCGGCTCTGGAGGGATGGATGGCAGCAGTCTCGGGGCAGGTTGCCGCTGGGGCGCCGGTGGCCGGAGCCGGGAGCGGGCGGGTCCTGGTGGTCGCCTCCGACGAGGACCTGCTGGATCTTCTGCTCACGACCTTGGGCCTGGCCGGCTACGACGTCGAGCAGGTGGGCAGCGGGCCGGAGGGCGTGACTCGAGCGCGGGCGGCGCAGTTCGATCTCCTGATCGTGGACACGAGCCTGCGCGGTCTGCGGCACATTCCCCGGTGGGCGCCGCAGGACCGCGAGATGCCCGTCCTGTTCCTGGTGCCGGGCGACCAGATCGACATGGTGGCGTCCGAGGTCGGATTCAGCGGTGATGACTACCTGAGCAAGCCGCTGCGCGTGGGGGACCTGCTGGCTCGCGTCGGGCTGCTCCTGCGTGGTGGCTCCTCGGCGGGGCAGCACAAAGTCCTCGTCCAGGGCGATCTCCGGCTGGACGAGGCGACGTGCCGGGCGTGGCGTGGGGAGCGTGACCTCGATCTGGGCCCGGCGGAGTACCGGCTGCTGCGCACCCTCCTGCTGCACGCCGGGACCGTCCTGTCGAAGGAACAGATCGCCCGCCGGGTCTGGGGCGACGTCCGGGACGACAACGCGATCGAGCGGCTGGTCTCGCGTCTGCGCCGGAAGGTCGATCGCGAGCAGCCGGCGCTGATCCGCACCCAGCGCGGGTTCGGCTATTCGCTGGTCGTCGGGGACTGATCTCGCGCTCCCGAGGGCGCACGCGCGTGCTCGGTGTGCGGGCGGGACGTGAAGAAGCGCGAGGCCGCGGCAGCCGTCAGGTTCGCGTCAGGTTCGCGTCCGGTCGGGGTCAGCCCTGCCTGGTGTGATCGGCGTACCCGATACCCCCCCAGGAGGCTGATCGTGACCGACACGACGCTCACCGATGCAGACCGGACGCCGGACGTCGTCGACTACCCGACCCCGCGTGATCCGCGCCGCCCCTTCGCCCAGCCCGCCAACGTGCTGGCGACCACCGAGACCGGCCGGATGGCGCGCGCCCGGATCTGGGACGGCTCCACACCGTGGCTGGTGACCAGGTACGCCGACCAGCACGCGCTGCTGACCGACCAGCGGCTGTCGATCGACGAGAAGCGCGAGGGCTACCCGCACATGACCCAGGGCCGCAGCGTGAGCGCGCAGCACACGCCGCCGCTGATCACCAACACGGACGCCCCTGAGCACACCCAGATGCGCCGCACGGTCAACCTGCCGTTCACGGTGAAGCGCGTCGAGGCCATGCGCCCCAGGCTCCAGGAGCTCGTGGACGACCTGCTCGACGAGATGTTGGCCGCGCCCGGGCCCGTCGACCTGGTCCAGGCGTTCGCGCTGCCCGTGCCGACCATTGTGATCACCGAGATGCTCGGCATGGACTACGGCAACCGTGCGGACTTCCAGCACGCCAGCCACACCCTCGTCAGCCACGAGGCCACCGACGAGGAGTCCGCGGCGGCGGGCGCCGTCCTGGGCGGCCATGTCGCCGCCGCGATGGAGGCCAAGATGGCCGAGCCCGCCGACGACGTCATGTCCGAGCTCGCCGCGCGCGTCAAGGCCGGGGAGATGACCATGCGCGGGGCGCTGTCGATGTCCACCGCCATCCTGATCGCCGGGCACGAGACCTCGGCCAGCATGATCAGCCTGGGCACCCTCGCCCTGCTGCAGAACCCGGACCAGCTGGAGTACTTCCGCTCGATCGTCGACGACCCGAAGGCCGTGGCCGCCGCCGTCGAGGAGCTGCTGCGCTACCTCAGCATCGTGCACACCGGCGTGCGCCGGATCGCGAACGAGGACATCCAGGTGGGCGCCGACGTCATCCGCAAGGACGAGGGCCTGATCCTCGACGTGGCCGCCGCCAACTGGGACCCCGCCCAGTTCCCGGAGCCCGACCGGCTGGACCTGACCCGGTCGGCGCGTTCGCACCACGCCTTCGGGTACGGCGCCCACCAGTGCCTGGGCCAGACCCTCGCGCGCGTCGAGCTGCAGGTGGCCTTCCGGGCGCTGGTGAGCCGCGTTCCGGACCTGAGGCTCGCGGTCCCGGCGCAGGACGTGGACTTCGCCTACGAGGGCGTGGCCTACGGCCTGCACTCGCTGCCGGTGACC
This sequence comes from Promicromonospora sp. NPDC057138, assembly GCF_042670845.1. NCBI lineage: Bacteria > Bacillati > Actinomycetota > Actinomycetes > Micrococcales > Promicromonosporaceae > Promicromonospora > Promicromonospora sp. NPDC057138. Next base: position 84,956 of record NZ_JBHUUX010000010.1, read on the forward strand.
TGGGGACCCGCCGACCGAACCGGAGAGGAACTGACCCATGAGTGACGAGACAGTGACCGCGACCCACCGGGTCGAGCTGGACGAGCCGAAGTGCGTGGCGTCGGGCCAGTGCGTGATGGTGGCGCCCGACGTCTTCGACCAGCGGGACGAGGACGGCGTCGCCGTCGTGCTGGACGCGACGCCCGCGGCCGACCTGCTCGACGACGTGCGGGAGGCCGTGGCCGTCTGCCCGGCGGCCGCGCTGCGCCTGGTCGAGCTGTGAGCGCGGCAGCGGTGCGTGACGTCGTCGTGGTCGGCGCGTCGGCGGGCGGCCTGGCCACCGCCGAGGGCCTGCGCCGGGGCGGGTTCGACGGGCGGATCACGCTGGTGGGTGCCGAGCCGCACCTGCCGTACGACCGGCCGCCGTTGTCCAAGCAGGTCCTGGCCGGGCAGTGGGAGCCGGACCGGCTCCCGCTACGACCCTCGTCGGACATCGAGGCGCTCAACCTGGACCTGCGGCTGGGCACGGCAGCCACCGCTGTGGATCTCCGCGCCCGCACGGTCGCCCTGGACACCGGGGAGGAGGTCGGCTACGACGCCCTGGTGGCGGCCACCGGGGTGACCCCGCGCCGGCTGCCCGGCGGCCGGGGCCATGTGCTCCGGAACCTGGAGGACGCCCTGGCCCTGCGGGACCGGCTGCGACCGGGCCGGCGCCTGGCGGTGGTGGGCGCCGGGTTCCTCGGCGCGGAGGCGGCTGCCGTGGCCCGTGGCCTGGGCTGTGCGGTCACGGTCGTGGAGCCGGCCCCGGTGCCCCTGGCGCACGCAGTGGGCGCGCGGGTCGGCCAGGTGCTGACCCAGGCGCATCGCGAGCGGGGCGTGGACCTGTGTACCGGCGTCGGAGTCACGCGGGTGCACGACGGCGGGCTGGAGCTGGCCGACAGCTCGACCGTCGAGGCCGACGACGTGCTGGTCGCCGTCGGCTCGGTGCCGAACACCGGGTGGCTGGAGCTGAGCGGGCTGCCCGTGGCGGACGGTCTGGTCTGCGACGAGTACTGCGCCGCGGCCCCGGGCGTGTACGGCGTCGGGGACGTGGCGCGGTGGGACAACCCGCTGTTCGGGGTCTCGATGCGGATCGAGCACCGCACGCATGCGGGCGAGCAGGGCCTGGCGGTCGCGCGCAACCTGCTGAACCCCGAAGCACCCCGGCCGTTCGCGCCGGTGCCGTACTTCTGGTCGGACCAGTACGACATGAAGATCCAGGCCTACGGGTACCTGCGCGGGCACGACGAGGTCCGGATCGTCGAGGGCGACCTCGCCGAGCGGCGCTTCCTGGCCGCCTACCGCACCGGCGACCGGCTCGCGGGCGTGCTCGCGATCGGCATGCCGCCCCGGGCGCTGCGCCCGTGGCGGCAGCACATCGCGGCTGGTGCCACCTGGCACGACGCCGTCGGCGACCTGCCCGACGGCGAGGCGCGCCACGCGACCACCGCACGGGAGGTGGTCAGCGATGGCGCACCGGCCTGACGTGCAGGAGGAGGTGGTGGTCGTCACCGGCGCCGGGGGCATGGGCGAGGCGATCGCCCGCAGGATCGGCGGCGGGCGCCGCCTGTTCCTGGCGGACTACTCGCAGCAGGCACTCGAGCGCGGGACGCAGGCGCTGGACGAGTCCGGGTACGCCGTCACGGGCCTGGTCACCGACGTCTCCGACCGCGCTTCCGTGGACCGGCTGGCCCACGCCACGGCCGACGCGGGCCGGCTGGTCGCCGTCGTGCACACCGCCGGAGTGTCCGCCGCTACCGCCACCGTCGAGCAGGTGCTCGCCGTCGACCTCGTCGGCACCGCTCACGTGATCGACGCCTTCGAGCAGGTGGTCGTGGCCGGGCTCTCGCTCGTCTGCGTCGCGAGCATGGCCGGGCACTACGCGCGGCTGACCGGGCAGCAGGAGCAGGAGCTGGCCACGGCTCCGACCGGCGAGCTCAGGGACCTGCCGGTCGTCCGGGCGGCCACCGACTCCATGCAGGCCTACATCCTGGCCAAGCGCGCCAACCAGGTCCGCGTCCAGGCGGCAGCGCTCGCCTGGAACCTGCGCGGCGCCCGGGTGAACACCGTGAGCCCCGGAGTGATCTCCACGGCCATGGCCAAGGCCGAGGCCGCCTCGGCGTCGGGCAGCCACATGCTCGGGATGCTCGATGCCTGCGGCATCGGCCGCATGGGCAGCACCGGCGAGCTCGCCGAGGCCGTCGCGTTCCTGGCCGGACCAGGTTCCCGGTACGTCACGGGGACGGACCTGCTGGTCGACGGCGGGCAAGCCGCCTGGATCCGGCACCACATGCCTGTTCCTTAGCGCGAGCGTCGCCCGTCCGTCGCGGGCTGAGGTGGACGTGGCGCCCCGAGGCATCAAGGACTCGGGGCGCCAGGCGTGGAGCGGTCGGCGTCGATCAGGTCGTCGAGCAAGGTTGCGGTGGCGGTGGCGACGTCTCGCAGTGTCGTGACCGAGGGTTCGGGCTCGCTCTCGAACGCGCGCCGGACGATCTTGGCGAGGAGGTGTGCCCGCGTGTCGGGGCCGCCCGCGCCAGGGCTGTCCTCGGCCCGCAGGAAGCCCTCGAAGGTCGCCTGGTAGGCGTAGCCGATCTCGTCGACAGTCATGTCGTCGCGGAGCAGGCCGTGCTCGGCGAGGAGCCCGACATACTGGCGCGCCATCGTGCCGTGACGGTCGTCGCGGGCGGCGTCGGCCGAGGCGGCCAGCTTGCCCAGCAGGTCGGGATCCTCCAGGAGGAATCCGTGCAGCAGCGGGCGGTTCACGATGGCCAGGAAGTAGGTCTGTGCGAAGCGGTGGAGCAGGCACACCTTCGGCTCCTGCCGCAGGGCCTGACGGAGCTCGTCCATCGCGCGGAGCACCTCCCGCTCGAAGACCGCGCCGAACAACTGCTCCCGGTTCTTCCAGTGCAGGTAGATGGTGCCTTTGCCGATGCCGGCTCCGGCGGCCACGTCGTCGATGGTCACGCGCCGGTAGCCGTGACGGTGCAGCAGGTCGGCGGTCACGTCGAGGACCCGCATGGCACGTTCGGCCCGCTGCTGCGGGTCGCGAAGTCGTCCGATGGTCGCGCTCATGTGGCCAACCTATACCCGAGCTGACTGTTGACCAATTTTCGAATCTGGTCATATCCTCAACACTGGCGCACCAAGACGGCGGCCATCCATCCCCTGCGACGGGAACTCGTGATGAACACCAAGACCAACCCGACAGTCCTGATCTCCGGAGCCGGGATCGCCGGCACCACGCTGGCGTACTGGCTGGCACGGCACGGATTCCAGCCCACCCTCGTCGAGCGCGCGACGGGCCTGCGCTCCAGCGGCAACCCGGTGGACGTGCGCGGGCCTGCCGTGGAAGTGGCCGAGCGCATGGGCGTGCTGCCGCGGCTGCGCCAGGCCGGCACCCGGGTGACGGCGCTGAGCTTCGTCAACGGCTCCGGCCGGCAGGTGGGCCGAGTCAACATGCGGGCCCTGCAACAGGCATCCGACAGCCGGGAGGTGGAGGTGACCCGCACCGACCTCGCGACGATCCTGTACGAGGCCGGCCGGGACTCCGCCGAAATTCTGTTCGGTGACACGATTACTGCACTGAGCCAGGACGGCGACGGCGTCGACATCACCTTCGAAAAGGCCACGCCACGCCGGTTCGACCTGGTCGTCGGAGCCGACGGCCTCCACTCGACGACCCGTCGCCTGGCCTTCGGAAAAGAGTCGGATCTCGTCCGGCACATGGGCCTCTACGTCGCGACCATGCCGCTGGACAGTCCGGCCGACGACGAGCATGACGTCGTCATCCACAACGCCCCCGGCCGGATGGCCTCCCTGCACCCCGTCCACGGCCGTGCGCTGGCGGCCTTCATCTTCCGCCACCCGGAGGTGACGGGCTTCGACCACCGCGACCTCGCGCAGCACAAGCGGGTCCTCACCGACATCTATTCGAGCGACGGCTGGCGCGTGCCCGAACTGCTGGAGCGGGCCCGCGCCGCCGACGACCTCTGGTTCGACTCCGTCAGCCAGGTCCGGGTCGACTCCTGGGCGAACGGCCGCATCGCACTGCTGGGCGACGCCGCATCGTCCGTGTCGCTGTTCGGCGACGGCTCCACCCTGGCCATGGCAGGCGCATACACGCTCGCCGAGGAGCTGGCCGCCACGCCCGCCGATCCACACATGGCCTTCGCGCGCTACGAGGCCAGGCACCGCACCCTGGTCGACCCCAGGCAGGGAAACGTCGCGACCGCCGCCGCGCTGATGGTCCCCGCCACCCGCGCCGGAGTCGTCGTACGGAACGCGGCCACCCGGCTCTGGCCGACCGCCGCGGCGGTCGCCCGGATCCGCAACCGGCTCACCCCGCGCGGCCAGGGCTCGCACCGGCGATCGCCTGACCCCGACCGGGCCGGAGGGCATCCGGCGCGGGACTTTACCCAGGCGCGAACGTATCGTCATCGGCATGACCTGGCGCAGCGACCTTTCTGATCAACATCGAGGAGGAACCGGTGCCCGTCCGCCTGGCGGAGCGGGGCTGGCGACAGATGTCCCGGCACAGCCGTCCGACCTCGGTACCCCGCCATCGAGCGCGTCGCTCGGCGACGACTGGGTACCGGGGCCGGACGGCGTCCGCGAGCGCTCGGCGGCCCGCGTCATCCTGATGGACGACGACGGGCGCGTCCTCGTGATGCGCGGGCACGACGTGAACCAGCCGGAACGCTCCTGGTGGTTCACGGTGGGCGGCGGCATCGACCCGGGGGAGACCCCGGTGCAGGCTGCTCTGCGCGAGACCCGCGAGGAGGTGGGCGTCGCGCTGGCCGCCGAGGACCTGGTGGGCCCGGTGCTCACCCGAACCGGCATCTTCGAGTTCTTCGCCGAGACGTGCCGCCAGTACGAGGTGTTCTACCTGGCCCGGACGGCGGGCGCGGTCGAGGTGAACGCCGACGGCTGGACCGACGCCGAGCGCGAGCTGCTCGACGAGGTGGCGTGGCTGACCGCGGCGGAGCTGCGCGACCAGCCGCTGGAGGTGTTCCCGCCGGAGCTGCCGGACGTCGTCGACCACCTGGTGGCCGGCTGGGACGGCGAGGTGCGACACCTCGGTGAGCAGTTCGACGACTGAGGGGATCGTCGCTGCAGGGCCCGCCTTTCATCGTTTTGCGCAGAGCGGGAATGTCATTTCTTGTGCGGCGTTGCGATGATATTCATCGACCGTGCCGCGGTACTTCTCTGCGTGCAATTCTGGTCCGACCTCGGTGATATCCGATTCGCCGCTATCCGGATCGCCGAATGCGTCGCCACAGGTAGATACGTCGTCGTCGACGCATCAACCGTCTCATTGCGGGACGGATCGGCAATTCCGGCGTCCGGCCCAGAGCAATAGCGGGTGAAATCCAGAAAGGGTCGCCATATCGGCGCGCACACCCGTGGAAGCTGTGCCTAGCGTGAGTGGCAGGGGGAAATTCCACGGAAGGTGTTCCTCATGGCCGGCGCGTTCACCGGGCAGCGCGAGGCGATTGCCACAGTCGTCGCGGTGCTGCTGTTCGGCTACGCGGGCTGGCAGGTGCTGCGCACCGTGCGTGAGCGTTCCACACGGGCGATCGGACTGCCCGTCGCCGTCGGCTCTGGGGTTGTCGACGGCGACGGGCCTGCTGGACGAGTAGTTCCGGCCGCAGAGGCCGGGCCGGCCGGGCGAGCTGGTTCAGCCGGCCCCGCCGGGGACGGGACTGCGCGATGATGCCGGGACAGCGGATGGTGCTGGTCGCCGTGCTCGTCGCAGGATCGGCCCTGGCCGTGCTCCCGGCGCACGCCGCCGTGCCCGCGGCCTCCGACGACCAGCTGGTCCTGAGCACGGACGGCAGCACGTGGGCGCCCGGCATCACGACGCCGCTGCTCGACCCGGGCCTGGTCTGGGTGCCCGGCGACGTGATGACAAGCACGCTGTACGCGCGCAACGTGTCGGGCGAGAGCGCGAGCGCGGTAATAACAGTCCACCTCGGCGGTGGGTCGGAGGGCGCGGGCTACTCGTTGGTCGACGAGCTGAACGTACGCACTCGGATGGGGGCTGCCCCGTGGACCGACGGGACGACATCCGTCATCACTGATCTCCCGCCCGGCGAGCGGCTGCCCATCGGCATCGAGGTCGAGCTCGACCCCGCCGCGACGAGCGCGTTGCAGCAGCGGACCACATGGATCAGCATGGCCGTGACCCTCTCCGCCGTCGGCCCGGGAGAGGACGGCGGGGGCGGTCCTGGTGAGGGCGCGCCGGGCAGCCTGCCACGGCCCGGGGCGGACCTGCTGGTGGCGGTGCTGGTAGCGGCCGGGGCGGTCGCCCTGGGCATGCGGCTGCGCAGACGGGCGCGGCATGACTGGCCAGGGTGAGGTCAGGAGCTGGGGAGTGCGCGCCGCGCCGCAGTGGCGGCGCTCGCAACGCTGCTCCTCTGCGCGGGCGGTGGGTCCCCGGGCGATTGGCGTCGCGCCGTAAGATGGATGGTTGTGGCAACCCCGACTATTGGAGTCCTCGCCCTGCAGGGCGACGTCCGTGAGCACCTGTTCGCCCTCGAGTCCGTGAAGGCGCGTGCGGTGACCGTGCGGCGGCCGGCCGAGCTGGCGGCGGTGGACGGGCTCGTGATCCCCGGCGGGGAGTCCACGACCATCGACAAGCTGCTGCGCATCTTCGAGCTGCGCGACCTGCTGCAGACCCGGATCAAGGAGGGCCTGCCGGTGTACGGCTCGTGCGCCGGCATGATCCTGCTCGCCGACCGGATCCTGGACGGGACCGCGGACCAGCAGACCGTCGGCGGCATGGACGTGGTGGTGCGGCGCAACGCATTCGGGCGGCAGGTCGACTCCTTCGAGACCGACCTCGACTTCGTCGGCATCTCCGACTCGGGAAACGGCGGCCCGGTGCGCACGGCGTTCATCCGCGCCCCCTGGATCGAGGAGGCCGGGCGCGACGTCGAGGTGCTGGCGCGCATACCGGCTGTGGATACGCAGGGCCGTCCGGTGGCGGCCGCCGGTAAGATCGTCGCAGCACGGCAAGGGCCGCTGCTCGCCACCGCATTCCACCCCGAGATCACGGGGGACACGCGCGTGCACGGGCTGTTCGTCGGCATGGTCGCGGGCGCCTGAGCGGTTGTCCCGCTACCGTTCGACGCCACTGAAGACGTCACTGCAAGAGCCAACGGAAATGCAAGGAGTCAGGTAGAGGCATGTCAGGTCACTCCAAGTGGGCCACGACCAAGCACAAGAAGGCCGCGATCGACGCCAAGCGCGGCAAGCTCTTCGCGAAGCTGATCAAGAACATCGAGGTCGCGGCGCGCACGGGCGGCGGCGATCTTGCCGGTAACCCGACGCTGTTCGACGCGGTCCAGAAGGCGAAGAAGTCGTCGGTCCCGAACGACAACATCGACCGCGCGCTGAAGCGTGGTTCCGGCGAGGGCGCCGACGCCGTCGACTACCAGACGATCATGTACGAGGGCTACGGCACCAACGGCATCGCCGTCCTGGTGGAGTGCCTCACCGACAACAAGAACCGTGCGGCCTCCGAGGTGCGCCTGGCGTTCACGCGCAACGGCGGCAACCTCGCCGACCCGGGCTCGGTGTCGTACCTGTTCTCCCGCAAGGGCCTGATCGTGGTGCCGAAGGCCGACGGGGTGGGCGAGGACGAGGTCATGCTCGCCGCGCTCGACGCCGGCGCCGAGGACGTCACCGACCAGGGCGAGGTCATCGAGGTGCTGACCGAGGCGACCGACCTCGTGCCGGTGCGTACGGCCATCCAGGAGGCGGGCATCGAGTACGACTCCGCCGACGTCATCTTCCACCCGTCGATGCAGGTCGAGGTGGACGTCGAGGGCGCCCGCAAGATCCTGCGCCTGATCGACGCGCTCGAGGACAGCGACGACGTGCAGAACGTCTATGCCAACTTCGACGCGAGCGACGAGGTCATGGCGGCGCTCGACGAGGAGGAGTGACGCTCCTCTCGCCGGTCGCGCCGCGCCGTCGGCCGAGCCTGCGAGGACCACGCCCGGCGTCGTGAGAATCTGACGCCATGCGCGTTCTCGGAGTCGACCCCGGCCTGACCAGGTGCGGCGTCGGCGTCGTCGACTCCCTGCCCGGGCGCCGGGCGCGGATGGTCGCGGTAGGGGTCATCCGCTCGGACGCCGACCTGTCGACCGACCTGCGGCTCCTGAAGATCGCCGAGGGCCTCGACGGGTGGCTGGACGAGCACGTGCCCGACGTCGTGGCGGTCGAGCGCGTCTTCGCCCAGCACAACGTCGGCACGGTGATGGGGACCGCCCAGGCGGCGGGCCTGGCCATGGTGGCCGCGGCCCGTCGCGGCGTGCCCGTCGCGCTGCACACGCCGTCCGAGGTGAAGGCCGCGGTGACCGGTTCGGGCCGCGCCGACAAGGCGCAGGTGACGACGATGATCACCCGCATCCTCGACCTGGACGAGGCGCCGCGGCCCGCCGACGCCGCCGACGCGCTGGCCCTCGCGCTCTGCCACCTGTGGCGCCCGGCCGGCGCCCTGCAGGGCGGCGACCGGCACGAGCTCACGCCCGCGCAGCGGGCCTGGGCAGCGGCCGAGCAGGCAGCCAAGCAGCGCCCGCGGCGCTGACCACCGCGCACCGCCAGCGGCCAAGTCTGCGGTCGGGGACTGGCGGCGTGGCACGCCCGGATGGCACCGGCGCGCTTGTTAGGCTCCTCGCACGAACGTTCGATAGTCCCAGGACGCAAGAAGGGGGAGCCCGTGATCGCCTCGCTGACGGGAACCGTGGCCCACATCGGCCTGGATCGTGCGGTGGTGGACGTCGGCGGCGTCGGCTACCTGGTGCACGCCACGCCCACCACGCTGGCCGGGCTGCGTGTCGGCGAGACGGCCGGCGTCGCCACGAGCATGGTGGTCCGCGAGGACTCGATGACCCTGTACGGGTTCGGCGACCCCGACGAGCGCGACGTGTTCGAGGTGGTCCAGACCGTCTCCGGCGTCGGGCCGCGGCTCGCGCTCGCGATGCTCGCCGTGCACACCCCGGACGCGCTGCGCCGCGCCGTCGCGGGCGAGGACCTCGCCGCGCTGACCCGCGTACCGGGCATCGGCAGGAAAGGCGCCCAGCGCATAGTCCTGGAGCTGGGTGACCGGCTCGGGCCGCCGTCCGGCGTCGCGCCCGCCGAGGCATCGCCGGGTGCGGCGGCCGCAGCCGGCGACCACTCCGAGCGGGTGGTGGAGGCCCTGGCCGGCCTGGGCTGGCCCGCCAAGCAGGCCGACGACGCCGTGGCGAAGGTGCTCGCCGACGCGGGGACCGACGCCGTCGCCGCCGACGAGGTCGCCTCCACTCTCCGCGCCGCGCTGCGCGTGCTGGGAGGACACCGTGGCTGAGGCCTCGACCACGACCGAGAGCTCCGGCAGCCGGATCGTCGCCCCGAGCGCCGACGAGATCGAGCGCGCCGCCGAGGCCGCGCTCCGCCCCAAGAAGCTCGACGACTTCGTCGGGCAGCGGGTGGTGCGCGACCAGCTCTCCCTCGTGCTGCAGGCCGCCATCGCCCGCGGCAACCCGCCCGACCACGTGCTCCTGTCCGGCCCGCCCGGGCTCGGCAAGACGACCCTGGCCATGATCATCTCGGGCGAGCTGGAGTCGCACATGCGGCTGACCAGCGGCCCGGCCATCCAGCACGCGGGCGACCTCGCCGCCGTCCTGTCCTCCCTGGAGGAGGGCGACGTGCTGTTCATCGACGAGATCCACCGCCTCGCCCGCCCCGCCGAGGAGCTCCTGTACGTCGCCATGGAGGACTTCCGGGTCGACGTCGTCGTCGGCAAGGGCGCCGGCGCCTCCGCGATCCCGCTCGCGCTGCCGCGGTTCACCGTCGTCGGCGCCACCACCCGCTCCGGCCTGCTGCCCGCGCCGCTGCGCGACCGCTTCGGGTTCACCGGGCACATGGACTACTACTCGCCCGAGGAGCTGGAGCGCGTGATCCTGCGCTCCTCCGGGCTGCTCGGCGTGCACCTCGAGCACGCGGCGGCGCACGAGATCGCCGGCCGCTCCCGCGGCACCCCCCGCATCGCCAACCGTCTGCTGCGCCGCGTGCGCGACTGGGCCCAGGTGCGCGGCGACGGGCGCCTCGACCTGCATGCCGCCAAGTCCGCCCTGGAGGTGTACGAGGTCGACCCCATCGGCCTCGACCGTCTCGACCGCGCGGTGCTCACCGCGCTGTGCACCCGGTTCGGCGGCGGGCCCGTGGGGCTGAGCACACTGGCCATGACGGTGGGCGAGGAGGCCGAGACCGTCGAGACCGTCGCCGAGCCCTACCTCGTGCGCGAGGGCCTGGTCGGACGTACCCCGCGCGGCCGCGTCGCGACCGCGGCGGCCTGGGAGCACCTGGGGCTGACGCCGCCCGCCCCGGCGCCGGGAAATGTCGCAGCGGCCCCCGAGACGGGAACTTTGCTCGACCCCTGACGTTGTTCTGGTGGCGCCCCAGGCGGGCGACCCGAGGATTCAGCCCCGGCACTACACTGGGTTGGATCCTCGTCGTAGTGCGCGACGCATGCGAGCGCAGCTCATCCGACACCGCAATCGAACAGGGACCCTTACCGTGGAAATGCTCATTCTCGTCGCGATCCTCCTCGTGGTGATGTTCTTCATGTCCTCCCGCACGCGCAAGCAGCAGCGCGAGGCCGCGGAGTTCCGGAACAACCTCACCGTCGGGACCAAGGTCATGACCGCCTCCGGCATGATCGGCACCGTCGTCGACGTCGACGACTCGAACGACCAGGTGACCATCGAGTCCTTCCCCGGTAACCCCACCACCTGGCTCCGTGCGGCCATCTCGAAGAAGATCGACGAGCCCGTCGCCGACGACGCGGACACCGACGACGCGGCGGACGAGTCCGACATCACAGCGAACGACGAAACGGCAAGTACCATCAGCCCGGACGCGAACGACGTCCCCGACGACCTGTCCGGCCTGGACACCGCCCAGCGCGAGTACCGGGAGCAGCAGCGGCGGGACGCGGACGCAGACGGCAAGTGACGGCCGCGCCGTCCGGTGATCCCGGGCGGCGCCGAACCCGCGCCGGACGTACCCCGGCGCGCACACGAGAAGAGACAGACGTTGGCGACTGACACCCGGCGCTCGCGGCCGGCTCGCACGATCGTGCTCCTGACGATCTTGACGATCCTGCTGCCTTTCGGCGTCCTATTGGCTGGTTGGCAGCTCGACGGAAAGTCGAGCGACAACCCGGACGGAGCGAGCCTGGCCCCCGGCCTCGCGCTCGACCTCCAGGGCGGCACCCAGGTCATCCTGGAAGCCGTGACCTCCGACGGCTCCGAGATCACCCCGGACGCGATGGAGGAGGCCATCGGTGTCATCCGCCAGCGTGTCGACGCCAACGGCGTGAGCGAGGCGGAGATCGCCGCCCAGGGCCAGCGGCAGATCGTGGTCGAGATCCCGGGCGAGGTGGACGACGAGACCGTCGCCCTGATCTCCCAGGCCGCGCAGATGAAGTTCCGCCCGGTCCTGATGGTCGGCAACCCGGTTCCGACGGCGCAGCCGTCGGCGAGCCCGTCCGCGTCCGGCGATGCCGCCGACAAGGCAGCCAAGGGCGACGGCGATGCTGCCGACGCCGGGGCCGCGGCGGACAAGCCGACCAAGAAGGAGATCGCCGAGCAGGAGAAGGCGATCAAGTCGGCGACCGACCCCTCCGACCCGGCGCAGATCACGCCGTCCGTCCAGGCCGCGTACGACGCGCTGGACTGCACCGACCCGAAGAGCCTCGAAGGCGGCGGCGGGGACCGCCCGGACCTGCTGCTCGTCACGTGCGACCAGACCGGTACGGCGAAGTACATCCTCGGCCCGGTCGAGGTGGACGGCACCGACCTGAACTCGGCGACGTCCGGCCTGGTGCCCGGCGCCAACGGCACGGTCTCGAACGAGTGGGGCGTCACCCTCTCCTTCAACTCCGAGGGCACGACGAAGTTCCGGGAGACCACCGAACGCCTGACGCCGCTGCAGCCGCCGCTCAACCAGTTCGCGATCGTGCTGGACAGCCTCGTCGTCTCCGCGCCGAGCAGCAACGCGGCGATCACGAACGGTCAGGCGATCATCTCCGGCTCCTTCACCCGGGACACCGCCGCCACGCTGGCCAACCAGCTCAGCTTCGGTTCGCTGCCGCTGACGTTCGAGGTGCAGGGGCAGAACACGATCTCGGCGACGCTGGGTTCCGAGCAGCTGCAGCGCGGGCTCTTCGCCGGTCTCATCGGCCTGGTGCTCGTGGTCATCTACTCGCTGTTCCAGTACCGAGCGCTCGGCCTGCTCACCGTGGCCTCGCTGGTCGTAGCCGCCGCCATGACCTATAGCGTGATCACCATCCTGAGCTGGGGGATGGGCTACCGCCTGTCGCTGCCGGGTGTCGCAGGTCTGATCGTCGCCATCGGCTTCACCGCCGACTCCTTCATCGTGTACTTCGAACGTATCCGTGACGAGCTGCGTGACGGGCGCACGCTCCGGCTCGCCGTCCAGCGCGGCTGGACCCGTGCCCGCCGCACGATCTACGCCGCGAAGTCGGTGAACCTGCTCTCCGCGCTGATCCTGTACTTCATGACCGTGGGCGGCGTGCGCGGCTTCGCGTTCACGCTGGGCCTGACCACGATCATCGACGTCATGGTCGTCATCTGGTTCACGCACCCGGTCATGGAGCTCATCTCGAAGGTGCCGTTCTTCCGCGACGGCCACAAGTGGTCGGGCCTGTCGGCCGACCGTCTGGACGCCGCGCCCTACCGCGGTGCGGGCCGGTTCGCGGGCCCGAAGCCGGACGCCGTCGCTCCGGCGGACGCCCCCGCGCCGGGCAGGGAGCGCGAGCTGGTCTCGGCGCGGTCGGTGCCTCCCGCGCCGCGCGTCGCCGAGGACGGCCGCAGGTTGACTATCGCGGAGCGGCGTGCCGCCGAGCGCAAGGCTGCCGCCGAAGCGGCTCAGAACGAGGAGAAGCACTGATGGCTCGCGGCGGCTTCGCCCAGTGGGGCAACGACCTTTACACGGGCCGTAGGTCCTACCCGATCATCCAGCGGCGCCGGGTCTGGTTCTCGATCGTCGCGCTGTTCTCGGCGGCGTCGATCCTCGTGCTGGTCTTCCAGGGCCTGAACCTCGGCATCGACTTCAGGGGTGGCTCCGAGTTCACCGTGTCGGGCACCTCGACCACGGACGAGGACATCGCCCTCGACGCGGTCGCCACGGTGGCACCGGACGAGGAGCCGCACGTCTCCAGCCTGGGCGCGGACGCGGTACGGGTCCAGACCTCACAGCTCAGCAACCAGCAGACGGACCAGGTCGCCGATGCGCTGGCCGACGCGTACGGCGTCGAGGCCCGCGAGGTCACGTCGAACTTCATCGGCCCGACCTGGGGCCAGTCCGTGAGCCTGCGGGCCCTCTGGGGCACCGTGGCGTTCGTCCTGGCGGCGGCGCTCTTCATGACCGTGTACTTCCGCGCCTGGCGCATGTCGGTCGCCGCCGTGGTGGCGATGCTCTGCGACGTGCTGATCTCGGCCGGCGTGTACGCGGTGATCGGCTGGGAGGTCACGCCGTCGACCATCATCGGCTTCCTGACCATCCTGGGCTTCTCGCTGTACGACAAGATGGTCGTCTTCGACAAGGTGCGCGAGAACACGACCGCAGTGACCGAGCAGTCCCGCAGCACCTACGCCGAGCGGGCCAACCTCGCGGTGAACCAGACCCTGGTCCGGTCCATCAACACCTCCGTGGTGGCGCTCTTGCCCGTGGCGGGCATCCTGTTCGTGGGTGGCTTCCTCCTGGGGGCCGGCACGCTGAAGGACATCTCGCTGTCGCTGTTCGTCGGTATCGCCGCGGGCGCGCTGTCCTCGCTCTTCCTCGCGACGCCGCTGGACGTGTCGCTGCGGGAGCGGGAGCCCAAGATCGCCGAGCACACCAAGAAGGTCATGGACCTGCGTGCCGGGCTGATCGCCGAGGGTGCCGACGAGAGCGTGCTGGCCGCCGCGGCGTCCGGTTCCGCTCAGCTCGTCCCGGGGCATCACCAGGGACAGACCGCTCAGCCCAAGCGTCGCCGGTAGGCTCCGCTTCGTGGCAGACGACATGACCGACGTCGCCCTCTCCGGCCTGCTGCCGGAGAGGGCGACGCGCGTTCGCGACCTGATCGCGGACGTCCCTGACTTTCCTTCCCCGGGCATCCTCTTCAAGGACATCACCCCGCTGCTGGCCGACGCCGAGGGCTTGGCCGACGTCGTGGAGGCGTTCACGCGCCTGGCCCTGGCGGACGGGGTCGACGTCGTTGCGGGGATGGAGGCCCGCGGGTTCCTGCTCGGCGCGCCGGTGGCGCACGCCCTGGGGCTCGGGTTCCTGCCCCTGCGCAAGGCCGGCAAGCTCCCGCCGCCCACCGAGCGCGTCTCGTACGACCTGGAGTACGGGTCGGCGTCCATCGAGCTGCGCTCGGGAACACTCACGCCTGGTGCGCGTGTTCTGATCATTGACGACGTCCTCGCCACGGGTGGTACCGCGGCGGCGGCCGCGCAGCTGATCGAGCAGTGCGGGGGAGTGGTGGCGGGGCTCGTGTTCCTGCTCGAGCTGGAGGCACTCCACGGGCGAGGCAGGCTTGAGGGCCGCAACGTCGATACTCTCCTGCGAGTAGACACGACGTCCGGTGAATGAGCCCTTCGGACGGGGAATAGAGGTCCAGGGCTAGACTGGCGACTCCGGGTTCCACCCGGGGAAGGAGGCGCGTACATGGCTGAGAACACGGTGTCACGCGCTCCTGTGCCCGAGAAGAGCCCGCCGACCCCGCCCGGTGGCAGCCGGATGCGGAACCGGCTGGTGCGCCTTGGCGTGCGCAGCGTGGGCGGCGGTACGCCCGCCGCGATCGAGCCGCTGCTGCAGGCGATCCGCAGCAACCACCCCAAGGCCGACGTGTCGCTGATCGAGCGCGCGTACGTCGTCGCGGAGCGGGCCCACCGCGGCCAGATGCGCAAGAGCGGCGACCCGTACATCACGCACCCGGTCGCCGTCTCGACGATCCTCGCCGAGCTCGGCTTCGAGGGCACGACGATCGCGGCAGCCCTGCTGCACGACACGGTGGAGGACACCGACTACGCGCTGGACACGCTGCGCGGCGAGTTCGGCGACGACGTCGCGCTGCTCGTGGACGGCGTGACCAAGCTCGACAAGGTGAAGTACGGCGACGCGGCGCAGGCCGAGACCGTGCGCAAGATGGTCGTGGCGATGGCCAAGGACATCCGCGTGCTGGTCATCAAGCTGGCCGACCGCCTGCACAACGCCCGCACCTGGAAGTACGTGCCGTCCAAGTCGGCGGAGCGCAAGGCGCGCGAGACCGTCGAGATCTACGCGCCCCTGGCCCACCGGCTGGGCATGAACACGATCAAGTGGGAGCTGGAAGACCTCTCCTTCCAGACCCTGTACCCCAAGGTGTACGACGAGATCGTGCACCTGGTGGCCGAGCGGGCCCCCGCGCGCGAGGAGTACCTCGGCGTGGTGAAGGGCCAGATCGAGTCCGACCTCCGCAGCGCCAAGATCAAGGCCACGGTGACGGGCCGGCCGAAGCACTACTACTCGATCTATCAGAAGATGATCGTGCGCGGTCACGACTTCGCGGAGATCTACGACCTCGTCGGCACCCGGGTCCTGGTGGACACGGTGCGCGACTGCTACGCGGCGCTCGGCGCCATGCACGCGCGGTGGAACCCGGTCCCCGGCCGGTTCAAGGACTACATCGCGATGCCGAAGTTCAACATGTACCAGTCGCTGCACACGACGGTGATCGGCCCGGGCGGCAAGCCCGTGGAGATCCAGATCCGCACGCACGACATGCACCGCCGCGCCGAGTACGGCGTCGCGGCGCACTGGAAGTACAAGGAGAAGACGCCGGCGGGCGGTGGCGCCGACCCGAAGAACCAGGACATGGCCTGGCTGCGCCAGCTCGTGGACTGGCAGCGCGAGACCGCCGACCCGGCGGAGTTCCTCGACTCGCTGCGGTTCGAGATCGGCGGCGACGAGGTCTACGTCTTCACGCCGAAGGGCATGGCGATGGCGCTGCCGGGCGGCGCGACGCCGGTCGACTTCGCGTACGCCGTGCACACCGAGGTGGGGCACCGCACCATGGGCGCCCGCGTGAACGGCCGCCTGGTGCCGCTGGACTCGCCGCTGGAGAACGGCGACGTCATCGACATCCTCACCTCGAAGTCGGAGACAGCCGGGCCGAGCCGCGACTGGCTCGGGTTCGTGAAGTCGCCGCGCGCGCGGAACAAGATCCGCCAGTGGTTCACCAAGGAGCGCCGCGAGGAGGCCGTCGAGACCGGCAAGGACTGGATAGCCAAGTCCATGCGCAAGCAGGGCCTGCCGATCCAGCGCCTCATGTCGCACGAGACCCTCGTCGGGGTCGCGAACGAGATGAACTACCAGGACGTGTCCGCGCTGTACGCGGCCGTCGGCGAGGGGCAGATCTCGTCCGCCCACGTCGTGGACAAGCTGGTCAGGGCGCTGGGCGGCGCGGACGGAGCGGAGGAGGACGTCGCCGAGGTGACCCGGCCCGGCGGGCTCACCGCCCGGCGGGTGCGCTCGGGCGACCCGGGCGTCATGCTCAAGGGCTCCGACTCCGCGGACGTGTGGGTCAAGCTCGCCAAGTGCTGCACCCCGGTGCCGGGCGACGACATCGTCGGCTTCGTGACGCGCGGCCAGGGCGTCAGCGTGCACCGCACGGACTGCGTGAACCTGGACGGGCTGCGCAAGCAGCCGGAGCGCCTGGTCGAGGTGGAGTGGACGCAGGGCGCCAACACGATGTTCCTGGTGCAGATCCAGGTCGAGGCGCTCGACCGGTCCCGGCTCCTCTCGGACGTCACGCGCGTGCTGTCCGAGAACCACGTCAACATCCTGTCCGCGTTCGTCTCGACGTCGGACGACCGGCTGGCCGTCTCCCGGTTCATCTTCGAGATGGCCGAGCCGGCACACCTCGCGACGGTGCTCGCGGCGGTCCGGAAGGTCGAGGGCGTGTTCGACGTGCACCGCATCACCGGCACCAAGCCGGTCGAGCGGCCGCAGCTCCCGGTCTGAGTCGCGACAGCCCGGGCCATGGGTGACCACTATGGCCCGCACTGACCGGGGCGTGGCACGGGCCGGCCGGCCCGCGTCAGGCGGTACCAGGCGCGCCCGGCAGCAGCTCGCCCAGGTCGTAGCTGACCGGCTCCTCGAGCTGCTCGTAGGTGCACGACGCCGGCTCGCGGTCCGGGCGCCAGCGCTTGAACTGGGCGGTGTGCCGGAACCGCGTGCCCTCCATGTGGTCGTACCCGACCTCGAGCACGCGCTCGGCGCGCAGGGGCGTGAACGACAGGTCCTTGCCGGAGCTCCAGCGGGACTGCGCGCCGGGCAGCCGGTCGCCCGCCTCGGCGTTCGCCGGGTCGGACCACCCGTGCCACGGGTGCTCGTCGGCGGCCGGCGTGCCGGGCTCGACGACGAGCGGCGCCAGCTCGGCGACGAGCTCCGCGCGCCGGGTCGCCGAGAACGACGCGGCGACGCCGACGAACTGCAGCCGCGGGCCGTCGTCGGACTCGTCCCACAGGCCCAGGAGCAGCGAGCCGATCAGCGGCGCCTCGGGGGTCGAGGTCTTGTGCAGCCGGTAGCCCGCCAGGACGACGTCGGCGGTGCGGGTGTGCTTGATCTTCAGCATGGCGCGCTTGTTGGGCGCGTAGGCGCCGTCCGCGGGCTTGGCGACCACGCCGTCCAGGCCCGCGCCCTCGAAGGAGCCGAACCACTCCTCGGCGACCGCGGCGTCGAGAGTGCGCGGCGTGGCGAACACGAGCGGGCCCTTCAGGCCCAGCCCGTCCAGCGCCTCGATCCGCTCGGTCAGCGGGCGGTCCATGAGCGACTCGTCGCCCAGCGCGAGGACGTCGAACACCACGAGCGCGGCGGGTGTGGTCTCGGCGAGCATGTTGACGCGGGACGCCGCCGGGTGGATGCGCTGGGACAGCAGCTCGAAGTCGAGATGTGCGCCGCCGGTCGGGCCGGGTTCGCCGGTCGGGCCTGGCGAGACCCCCGGCGTCCGGGCGATGACTATCTCGCCGTCGACCACGCACCGTTCCGGGAGCGCCTCGCGGACCGCCGCGACGACGTCGGGAAAGTAGCGGTCCATGGGCTTCGCGTTGCGGGAGTCGATGCGGACGTCGTCGCCGTCGCGGTACACGATGGCGCGGAAGCCGTCCCATTTCGGCTCGTAGACGTAGGCGGGTCCGACGGCGGTGTCCGACTGGGCGGGGACCGACGGCACGCTCTTGGCGAGCATCGGCCGGACCGGGGGCTGAACGGGCAGGTTGAGTGTGGTCACGGAACGAGCCTGCCTCAGCGCGGCACGTAGCGCAGGTAGACGCACCCGTCGGCGGACATGTTCGCGAAGTAGCTCAGGGTGCCCCTGTACGGTCCGACGCCGGAGCGGGGCGAAACTCATCTGTCCGGGAGATGCGAGCCAGTCAGGGCTGAACCACCGTGGGGAGTGAACCGTCAGTCCGAGCGGGAGGAGCAGCCATGCCGAGACGTGATCCTGGCCCGAGCGTCAAGGACAAGGAGCTGTACGAGAAGCTGCGCGACGAGGGCAGCTCCAAGGAGAAGGCGGCGCGCATCGCCAACGCCGCCGCGGGCTCGTCCCGCAGGAGCGTCGGCCGCAAGGGCGGCAAGTCGCCCGAGTACGACGACTGGACCGTCGAGGACCTGCGCAAGCGCGCGGCCGAGATCGGCATCGAGGGTCGGTCCACGATGCGCAAGGGCGAGCTCATCAAGGCCCTGCGCAACCACTGACCCTCACCTTGGTTGTGGGCGTGATCGTTGCGACCACACGTCCGGTATAGGCGCAACGGTCACGCCCACAACGGTCAGTCCTTGGCGGGGTCCTTTGATCGGTCCCGGTCCTTGTCGCGGCTGGGCTGGACCCGCTTGGGCTCGCCCGGCATCTTCGGGTACTCCGGCGGGTAGGGGAGGTCGTCGAGCCCGTCGGCCTCGTCGCGGGCCGCGAGGTCGAGGGCCGCGTCCAGCGAGCAGTCCAGCGCCGGGTCGCGGTCGGCGCGCAGCGCGGCGAACAGGTCCCCGCGCTCGGCGAACCTCGCCGGAGCGCTCAGGACGTCGAAGTCGTCCGGGTGCACGTCGCCCACCTCGTCCCACTCCAGCGGCATCGACACCGTCGCCTTGCCGTTGGCCCGGATCGAGTACGCGGAGGCGATGGTGCGGTCGCGCGCCATCTGGTTGTAGTCCACGAAGATCGCCTCGCCGCGCTCCTCCTTCCACCACCGCGTCGTGACCTTGCCGGGCAGACGGCGCTCCAGCTCCCGCCCGATCGCGATGGTCGCCCGCCGGCCCTGCGTGAACGTCCACCGCGGCTCCAGCGGCACGAACACGTGCAGCCCGCGGCCGCCGGACGTCTTGGGATACCCCGTCAGGTTCAGCTCGCCCAGCAGCTCGCGCAGGTGCGGGGCCACGGCGGCCGCCTCCGCGAAGGCCGTACCGGGCTGCGGGTCGAGGTCGATCCGTAGCTGGTCGATCGCCTCGACATCGTCCCGCCGGACCGGCCACGGGTGGAAGGTGAGCGTGCCCATGTTCGCCGCCCAGGCCACGACGGCGGGCTCGGTGGGGCACACCTCGTCCGCCGTCCGGCCCGACGGGAACGCGATGGTCGCGGTCTCGACGTAGCCGGGTGCACCCTGGGGGATGCGCTTCTGGTAGAAGCCGTCACCCTTCGGGTCGTTCGGCTTCGGCATGCGGGTGGCGAGGTGCGCGCCCTCGTGCCAGCCCTTGGGCCACCGCTCCAGTGTGGTGGGGCGGTGCAGCAGGGCGCCGGTGATGCCGTCGGAGACGGCGACGAAGTACTCGACGACCTGCAGCTTGGTGATTCCTCGGGGGAAGACGACGCGGTCCGGGCTCGTCACGCGGACCGTGCGTCCCGCGACGTCGAGCTCCACCGCTGGTGTCTTGGATCCGGCCATGAGACCGAACCTAGCCCGCCAGCCGCTCCAGCGCTGCTGAAAGCGCCCGGTGCGCCGCGGGCCGGCCCACCACCCGGGCTCGCCGGTCGAGCAGCTGCGCGGCGCCCCGCAGGTCCACACCGCGCTCCGCCAGGGCGACCAGGACGGGCACCGCGGCCTCCAGCGAGGCGGTGCAGGCGACGTCGACGGCGGTCCGGGCCAGCCGCGTGACGGGCACCCCCGCGAGGCGGACCGTGTCCGAGGCGAGCCCCGGCACGCGCCGCGCGACCCGCCCGGCACGCGGCGTCGGCCAGTGGACGCCGGGGGAGTAGGCCACCTCGATCGGCGCACCCTCCGGCCAGGCCGGCGCGGCGACGCCGTCGTACAACCCGGTGTGCACCCACCCGGCCGTCGCGGCGGCCAGGACGCTGCGCGCAGGAACCTCGCCCGCGAGCGCCAGCGCACGATGCCGGGGCCTCACCACCGAGCCGACGCCGACCGCCGCGCCGTCGTGCAGCTCGACGAGGGCGCCGGAACGCCGCAGGTCGGACCACGCCACCGGACCGCCCACGTGCGCGGGCGTGACCACGACCGGCGCGGGCCTCGGCCGGGGATCGAGGAGCGCGGCGAGCGAGGTGCGCGGGGGTGGCATGCGCAGAACCTATGCGCAGCGGGCCCGGTCGCGCAGTACGCGACCGGGCCCGCTGTGGACAACCTCCGAAGGCCGTCAGCCCCGGGAGTCCTCCGCCGCCTTGACTACCTGCTCCAGCCAGGAGCGGCGGGCCGTGACCGCTGCCTCCAGCTCGGAGACCTTGCGCTTGTCACCCTTGGCCTGGGCCCTGGCGAGGTCCTCCTCGAGGCCCGCGATCGCGGCCTCGAGCTGCGCCGCCGCACCCTCGGCACGCGCCCGCGTCTCCGGGTTGCTGCGCTTCCACTGCACCTGGTCGGCGTCGCGGATCGCGGTCTCGACCGCCCGCAGCCGGCCCTCGACGCGCTGGATGTCGCCGCGAGGAACCTTGCCCGCCTCCTCCCAGCGCTCCTGGATGTTGCGCAGCACGGCCTTGGCCTTGTTCAGGTCCTTGACCGGAACCAGCGCCTCGGCCTCCAGCAGCAGCTCCTCCTTGACCTTCAGGTTCTCGCCGTACTCCGCGTCGATGACGGCGTTCTCGGCGTCCCGTGCCTGGAAGAACCGGTCCTGAGCGGCCCGGAACTTGGCCCACAGGGCGTCGTCGTCCTTGCGGGACGCACGGCCCGCCGCCTTCCAGCGCGTCATGAGGTCGCGGTACGCGCCCGCCGTGTAACCCCAGTCGGTGCTGGTGGACAGCGACTCCGCCTCGGAGACCAGCTTCTCCTTCTCGATCTTGGCGGCGCTGTTGCGCTGCTCCAGGTCGGCGAAGAAGTGCCGGCGCTCGCGGTCGAACGCGGTGCGGGCGTGGCTGAACCGCTTCCAGAGGGACTCCTCCGTGGGGCGGTCGATGCGCGGCCCGGAACGCTGGGCGTCCTTCCAGCGGTCCAGGAGCGAACGCAGCTCCTCGCCCGCGGGACGCCACTGCATCTTGCTCGGGTCGGTCGCCGCGATCTTCTCGGCGGCCTCCACGATCGAGGTGCGGGCGGCGACGGCCTCCGCCTTCGCGGCGGACCGCGCCTCCTCGAGGGCGGTGCGCCGCTCGGCCGCGCGACCGCGCAGCGCGTCGACCCGGGTCCGCAGCCCGTCCAGGTCGCCGACGGCGGCGGGCTCCGCGGTCTCCTCGCCGAGCTTCTGGAGCGTCTGGTCGATCTCGCGCACCGACAGGTCCGCACTGTCCAGGCGGGCCTCGAACAGGCCGACCTTCGCGTTCAGGTCCAGGTACCGGCGCACGTACAGCGCCAGCGCCTCCTCGGTGGTGACCCCCGGGAACTGCCCGACGACGCGCTCGCCCGCGGACTCGCGGACGTACACGTTGCCCTCGTCGTCCACGCGGCCGAACTTCTCGGCCTCGGCGTGCGCCGCCGCGTCGGCTGCGACCGGCACGACCGGGGTGGGCGCGGTAGCCGGTGCGGCGGCCGGCGTCACGGGTGCCGCGGCGCCCGGCTTGGGCGGACGGGGCCGCGCGAGCGCGGCCGGCGACGGGATCGGCGGCTTGGGAGTCGCCGGCTGGGGGGTCGCGGGCTGGGGAGCGGGAGCCGGGACGGGCGCCTCGTCGGCAGCGGCCGGAGCCGCGGACGCCGGGGCCTCCTCGGCGGGAGCCTCGGCCTCGGCGGCAGGGGCGTCCGGTGCCGGGGCTTCCTCGGCGGGAGCTTCCTCGACCGGTACGTCGGCCGCAGGGGCCTCCGCGATCGGGGCAGCTGCCTCGTCCGCGGGAGCCTCGTCCGCGGGAGCCTCGGCCTCGGCGGCGGGCGCCTCCGGCGTCGGGGCCTCCTCGACGGGGGCTTCCTCGGCGGGAACCGCCTCGACGGCTGCGTCGGCCGCAGGGGCCTCCGCCGTCGGAGCTGCTGCCTCGTCCGCGGGAGCCTCGGCCTCGGCGGCGGGCGCCTCCGGCGTCGGAGCCTCCTCGACGGGAGCCACCTCGAGGGCGGCCTCCTCGACGGCTGCGTCAGCCGCGGGGGCCGCCGCCTCCGTCTCGGCCGCGGGGGCCTCTGCCTCGGGAGTCTCCTCGACAGCCGCCTCCGTCTCGGGAGCCTCCGCTGCCGGAGCCTCCGCTGCCGGAACCTCCTGCGCGGGTGCCTCTGCCTCGGCGGCCGGAGCCTCCTCGGCGACCGGCTCCTCCGCGGGGACCTCGGGCGTCTCCGCTACGACGGCCTCCGGTGCGTCCGCTGCGGCGCCCGCCTCAGGTGCCTCGGGCGCCTCGCTCACCGCCTCGGCGGGAGATTCGGCTGTGGTCGGAGTCTCGGCCACGGGCTCGGCGGGCGCGTCCTGCTGGACGGGCTCGGACGAGCGAGAAGTGGGTTCGCTCACTGGGTCTCAACTCCTTCGATGGTGACCGGGGTGGCTGGCGCACCGTCAGATGCGCCGTCCGCCGTTCCCGTGTCAGCGACTGCCCGGACGAAGTCCAGGCCGGATGTGATCGTGCCGAAGACCGTGTACCCGCCGGCGTCGTCGGAGGGGATGGTCGATTCCTCGTAGACGAGGAAGAACTGGGAGCCCATGGACTCGGCATCGCCGCCGCGGCGCGCCATGGCTACGGTGCCGGCGGGGTAGACATCGTCGTCCGGGGCGTTCTCGATGGGGCCGAAGCTGTAGCCCGGGCTGCCGGAGCCGGTGAACGTCGGGTCGCCGCACTGGAGCACGTGGATGCCCTCCGTGACGAGGCGGTGGCAGCCGGTGTCGTCGAAGTAGCCACCCTGGGCGAGCGTCACGAAGCTGGCGACGGCCTGCGGTGCTTTCTGCCCGTCGAGCTCGAGGACGATGTCGGCCTCGGTGTCGCCCGAGCAGGCCCGCAGCGTGACGGTCCAGGTGCGGTCCTCGGCGACCGACGGGTCGGCGAGCTCGTAGTCGTCCCGCGCCTCCTCGACACCCGCCGGGCAGGCGCTGGCGGCGGCCGCGGCGGACGCGTTGTTGTTGATCAGCGCGGCGATCACGAAGGCGGCCACGAGCGCGAGCACGGTGAACCCGGCAACCAGGCCCCAGACGCGCTGCCTGTGGGCGCGCTTGGCCGCCTGCCGCTGCGCCCGCTTCTCCGCCTGCCTTGCCTGCTGCGCGCGCTGCCGCTGCTTGGTGGACGCCACCGCGTTCCCTTCTCCGTGCTCTCTCGTGCTCGCCTCGACCCGGGGGCGGTCGTGCTGGACCGATTCACTGCCGGATCCGGGGCGAATCACCCCGTGCGGGGACAGTGTAGGCATCGGAGGCCAGGTCTTTCTGTCTGAGCCGTTCCGCATCGGGGTGAAGAAGGGTCCTGTCAGGGACGACGCCAGCCGCTAGCGTGGACGCCGTGGAGCTTCGCGCAGCGGTCGTACCGGGTCAGGGTCCCGGCACCGCTGTGGCGCGCGAGCCGGAGTCCGACGCGTTCCTCGCCGCGGACCGCGCATGAAGGCCTACGTCGACCAGCATGCCGGGATGGCCGTGGACGGCTGGTCGGCGGCGTGGACGTTCGACCTCGACCACTGGGGAACCTGCGGCCAGGGGCCCGACGACGACGCGGCGCTGGCCGACCTCGCCACCCGCTGCGGACTCGGCACCGATGCGCTCGACGCGGGGACGCTGAAGGTCGTCGAGCGCGTCGACCGCGCCAGGTCCGGGGACGAGACGGTGTTCGACCGGGACCGCGTGCCGGCGTCGGAGGCGGAGCGGGAGGCGACGCTCGGGATCCTCGACCGTATGCGGGCCAGGACCCTCGAGCTGGTGCGCGACGCGCCGGCCCGCGTGCTGGCGTACCGCGACCCCGACCGGGTGCTCCCGGTCTATGCCTGGTGGCACACCGTGGGGCAGCTCGCGCTGCACATCGCCGACACGGAGTCCCGCTACTACCTGCCGCTGCTCGGGCTCCCCGCGCGCGAGCGGGCGAACGACCTCGTGACCGAGCTCGAGCAGTCCGGCGCCCACGTGCGCCGCGTGGTGTCGCAGATGGCGCCGGACCTGGCGTCGGCGTCGGACCAGCACGGGAGCTGGACCAGCGTGAAGGTGCTCCGGCGGCTGGCCTGGCACGAGCGCGGGGAGCTGGACGTGCTCGAGCGGCTGGTCGAGGCGGCGGCTGTGGAAAAGCAGGGCTGACCACCCCGCGCTCGTGGGAGGATTTGAGGCATGGCAAAGCCCACTCCTCTCTCCGGTTTCCCCGAATGGCTCCCTGACGGTCGCATCGTCGAGCAGCACGTGCTCGACACCTTGCGCCACACCTTCGAGCTGCACGGGTTCGCCGGGATCGAGACGCGGGCCGTGGAGCCGCTGGACCAGCTGCTGCGCAAGGGGGAGACCTCCAAGGAGGTCTACGTGCTGTCCCGGCTGCAGGAGGAGGACGGCGCCGCGCGCGCCGGCTCCGAGAAGCAGCTCGGCCTGCATTTCGACCTGACCGTGCCGTTCGCGCGCTACGTCCTGGAGAACGCCGGCCGCCTCCCGTTCCCCCTGAAGCGCTACCAGATCCAGAAGGTATGGCGCGGCGAGCGCCCGCAGGAGGGCCGCTTCCGCGAGTTCATCCAGGCCGACATCGACGTCGTCGGCGCGGGCGAGCTGCCGTACCACTTCGAGGTCGAGGTTCCGCTGGTCATCGCGGAGGCGCTCGGCGCGCTGTCCGGGATCGGCCTGCCGCCCGTGCGGATCCTGGTGAACAACCGCAGGGTCGCCGAGGGCTTCTACCGCGGCGTCGGCCTGGAGGACGTCGAGGGCGTGCTGCGCCAGATCGACAAGCTCGACAAGATCGGGCCCGACAAGGTCTCGGGACTGCTCGTCACCGAGTGCGGTGCCACCGAGGACCAGGCCAAGGCCTGCCTGGCGCTCGCGTCGATCTCGGGGTCCGACGTCGGGGTGATCGCCGAGGTCCGTGCCCTCGCCGAGTCGTACGGCGCGGTGACGGAGCTGCTGGAGACCGGCCTGGCCGAGCTGGGCGCGCTGATCGCCGCGGCCTCCGAGCGCGCGCCGGGCGTGGTCGTCGCGGACCTGAAGATCGCGCGCGGCCTCGACTACTACACGGGCTCGGTGTACGAGACGGTGCTGGTGGGCCACGAGCAGCTCGGCTCGGTCTGCTCGGGGGGCCGCTACGACACGCTCGCTTCCGACGGCAAGAACACCTACCCGGGCGTCGGGCTGTCGATCGGCGTCTCTCGCCTGGTGTCGCGGCTCCTGTCGGCGGAGCTGGTGCGCGCGACGCGCTCGGTGCCGTCGGCGGTGCTGGTCGCGGTGGCGTCCGAGGAGGATCGCGCCGCCTCCGACGCCGTGGCCACGGCCCTGCGGGCCCGGGACATCCCGGTCGAGGTGGCCCCGAGCGCCGCGAAGTTCGGCAAGCAGATCAAGTACGCGGACCGCCGCGGGATCCCGTTCGTGTGGTTCCCGGGCTCCGTGGGCGAGGACGGCGGGCGCGGGGCGGACCAGGTCAAGGACATCCGCTCCGGCGACCAGGTCGACGCCGCCGCCGCGACGTGGGAGCCGCCGGCGGAGGACCGGTGGCCGAGGGTGGTCGCGAACGGCTGACCGCCCGGCGCCCTACGCCGAGGGCGTACCAACTTGACGCCCGTTCGAACGAGTGTTCGAATCGGGTATGCGATGGAACGGTCAGGCGATCAATCACGACGACGGTGCGCTGCCCGGGCTCGAGCTGCCCGAGCTGCGCACCGCCGGCCTGCTCCGCACCGTCCGGTCGCCGGAGTTCGCGGGCGTGACCTTCCACGAGGTACTGGCCAAGAGCGCGCTGTCGAAGGTTCCGGCGGCGTCGCAGATGCCGTTCCGGTGGACGGTCAACCCCTATCGTGGCTGCACTCATGCCTGTTATTACTGTTTTGCCCGAAATACCCACGAATATCTCGACCTGGACGCCGGGCACGACTTCGACTCCCAGGTCGTCGTCAAGGTCAACGCCGACCAGGTGCTGCGCGCCGAGCTCGCCAAGCCGTCCTGGACCCACGAGGCCGTCGCGCTCGGCACCAACACCGACCCGTACCAGCGGGCCGAGGGTCGCTACAAGCTGATGCCCGGCATCATCTCGGCGCTCGCGGACTCGGGCACGCCGTTCTCGATCCTGACCAAGGGCACGCTCCTGCGGCGCGACCTGCCGCTGCTGGCCCAGGCGGCCGAGCGGGTCGACATCGGGCTGGGGGTGTCGCTGGCCTTCGCCGACGAGGAGTTGCAGCAGGCGGTCGAGCCCGGCACGCCGTCGCCGCGCGCCCGGCTCGACCTGATCCGCGCGATCCGGGCCGCGGGCCTGCCGTGCGGGGTCATGGTCGCGCCGGTCCTGCCGTGGCTGACCGACTCGCTCGCGCACCTCGAACGACTCCTCGACACCCTGGTCGACGCGGGCGCCACCGGCGTCACCGTGCTGCCCCTCCATCTGCGGCCCGGCGCCCGTGAGTGGTACCTGGGCTGGCTCGAACGGTCCCATCCGCACCTCGTCGAGGGCTACGGCCGGGTCTACGCACGCGGCTCGTACGCGCACAAGGGCTACCGGGACTGGCTCTGGGATCGGGTGCGTCCGCTGATCGACGAACGCGGGCTGGGCGGCGCCGCCATGCACCGCGTCCGGGCAGCCGGCGGGGACGACGGTGCGACCGCCGGCGCCGACGAGGTCGACCAGCACCAGGAGGGCGACTACCCGCGCGGCGCCTTCACCGGCGTGCGCGCCGACGGAACCGGCGCGGCGTCCTTGGTCGCCGACGTCGGAAGCGAGACCCTGTTCTGATGGAATGCCCGCTCCCGCCCGCCGCGCGCCTGCACCCACGGCGGCTGGCCGAGACGGCTGTCGAGCGGTTGGGCCGCGCCGTCGTCGTGCGCTGGTGCGAGGAGGTCCTCGCAGGCAACGCCGGCCCCGGAGACGACGGTGATCCGCCGTGGGGCTGGATCGGGGGCTCCGCCGAGTGGGACGAGTACTGGCATCGCACCTGGGCGGCGCGGACCCTGCTGCACATCGGGCCGCCGGACCGGCCGGGGGTGGTGCTCGCGGCCCTGGACGACCCGCACTGGCGCGTGCGAGAGATGGCGCTGAAGGTGATCCGCGCCCATGGCCTCGATGATCCGGGCGGCAAGGTCGAGGACCTGCTCGGCGACGAGAACCATCGGGTCCGGGCGGCCGCCGCGCGAGTGCTCGAGACAGAGTTCGGAGCTGGTTCGTGATCGACGACCCGCGCCTTGCTGGTTACTCCCTGGAACCGCTCGGGGGCGGGTGGTCGGGCGAGACGTTCGTCGCCGTCCCCTCGCACGGCCGGGGCGAGGACCGGCTCGTGGTCCGGTACTTCGCCGATGCGCGGCACGCGCCGGGTGCCGCGCGCATCCAGGCGGCGCTGCTGGACTCGGTCCGCGACGTACTTCCGGTCCCGGTCGTGCGCATGGTGCACGACGGCGACGCCGGCCTCCCTGGGCTGCTCGTCACGGAGCTGCTGCCGGGGGAGCGCGGCGATCTGGCACTCGCGCGACTGGTGGGAGGCGGCGGGGATGCCGGTGGCCGGACCACCGACCTGCGCACCATCGGCCGCGCGCTCGGCGGCGTCGCCGGGACGCTGGCCGCGATCCCGATGCCGCGCGCCGGCATGTTCGTGGACGCACATCTGCGGATCGAGCCGTTCCACCTCTGGCTGCCCGACTGGGTCGATGCCCACGCGCACCGGCTGGCCGAGGACGACTGGTCCGACGGTGAGGTCGCCTCGCTCCGTGCCCTCGCCGAGCGCGCCGCCTCCGACCTGGCCGGCGCCCCGCCCTGCCTGGTGCACAGCGACCTGAACCCGAAGAACGTGCTGGTCGACCCGGCGACCCTCCAGGTCACCGGCGTGCTCGACTGGGAGTTCGCGCACGCCGGGCACCCGGCCACCGACCTGGGAAACCTCCTGCGCTTCGACCGGGAGCCGGCATACGTCGAGGGTGTCCTGGACGGCTTCCTCGCGGGCCTGGACGCAAGCGCGGCCACCGGCACGGGCGCGAACGTCGACACGGAGACGGGCACGGACACGGACACGGGCGCGAACGAGAGGTCGGGTGCCGGCGAGCCCGGCCGCCGTCGGGCAACCGACCTGGCGCGTGCCGCAGACCTGGTAGCCCTCGTGGACCTGGCCGCCCGCAGGGCGGCCAACCCGGTGGTGCGCCAGGCGCGGGCCCACCTGCGGGCGATCGCCCGCTCCGGCGACGTGCACGCAGTGCCTGACTGACCTGACCTGTGGCGCCTACGGTGTGGCCATGACCGAACTCGTCTCGTACACGGTCGCGCCCGGCGCGCTCGCCGGCGTGCCGCAGCCCACGCTGTCACTGGGCGGCGGCGCGGTGCTGCGCCCCTGGGCCGACGCCGACGCGCCGGCTCTGCGGGCCGCGTATGCCGACCCCGCCATCCAGCGCTGGCACGTGCGCGCCCTGGACTCGCTGGACGAGGCGCGCGAGATGATCGTGGACTGGCGAGCCGCATGGGCGGAGGAGCGACGTCTGGAATGGGCGGTCGCCGATGCCGACGGGACGCTGCTCGGGCGGCTCGGGCTCAAGAGCCTCGCCCTGTTCGACGGCGTCGCCACCATCGCGTACTGGACTGTCCCTGCCGCTCGCGGTCGGGGTCTGGCACCCCGGGCCGTGGACGCCGCCACGCGATGGGCGTTCGGTAGGGGCTTCCGGCGCCTGGAGCTCGAGCACTCGACGCTGAACGCCGCGTCGTGCCGCGTCGCGGAGAAGGCGGGCTTCGCGCCGGAGGGGACGCGCTTCGGCTCGGCGTTGCACGCGGACGGCCATCACGACATGCACACCCACGCGCGGCTGGCCGACGCCGAACGTTGACCTCGGCGCTGAGTGCCGCAGACTGACGGTCGTTCAGCACAGCAGTTGCTGCCAGGATCCCGCCGCGCCTGGCAGAAAGTGCTGTGCTGAACGAAAGTCGCCGCGCGCCGGCGCGCGCGCCCGCCCGGGAGCAGTCAGGCGCGGAGCTACGAAGCGGAGATTGCGACAAGGCGTTGGAGTGCCGCGCTCGCAGAGCCGTCGTCGACTGCGGCCGCGCACTTGCTCATGGCGCGCCCGAGCTGCTCGACCAACGGCTCCCGGGTCAGAGCTGTCGCTGTCATCACTGCGGCAGCATTCAGGAGGACCACGTCGCGGATCGGGCCGGTCCTGCCTTCGAGGAGGGCACGGAAGGTGCCTGCATTGTCTGCAGCGGTTCCTCCGCGAAGGTCCGCCGGGTCGGCCCGATACAGACCGAGCTCACCGGGGTCGAGTACGGTCGTCGAGATCGCGCCGTCCCGTACGATCCATACGTCTGACGTGGTCACGGTGGTGAACTTGTCCAGACCGTCGCGACCGCGCACGACGAGACCGGTGCGTCCACGTGCGGCCAGTACCTCGGCAACAGTGGGGGCCATTCGTGCGTCTGCGACTCCAACCACCCGGTACTGAGGGTCCGCGGGGTTGATCAGAGGGCCGAGTGTGTTGAACACGGTCAGGATGCCAAGCTCTCGGCGCGCGTCGATGGCATGTCGCAGGCCGGGATTGAACCGGGGCCCGAAGAGGAACACGATGCCCGCGTTCGCTGCCGCCTGCCTCGCCTGATCAGGGGTCAGGTCCAGGGGGATGCCGAGGTGTTCGACCAGGTCGGCAGCTCCTCCGGTCCTCGATGACGCAGACCTCCCGCCATGTTTGACGACTGTGCTGCCGGCCGCAGCCGCAACGATCGCTGCCATGGTCGACACGTTGACCGCGCCGGTTCCGTCTCCTCCCGTGCCGGCGATATCGACCGTTGGTCCAGGGATGTCAACACGAACAGCGCTCTCCTGGAGCGCCTCTACGAAGCCGGTGATCTCCACCGATGTTTCGCCCTTGGTGCGGAGAGCGGTCAAGAGGCCGGCGATCTGAGCCGGGGTCGCCTCACCGCGCACGACCCGGCGCATGACCCGGTTCGCATCAACTGCGGTGAGGTCATGGCCGCGGACCACGTGGTCGAGGGCGGCGGGCCACATCCGATCGTCCGGGACATCGGCGATACCGGTCGTGACCGCGTGCTGATCGGGTCGGAGTCGAGGCTCTGCGTGTGGCATGGGCGTCCTTGCCGTAAGGGCCCCGCCGAGACAGACGCTGTTGAACAGCGAACGGCCGCCTCGTCGAGGCGGCCGATTGAAGGATCGATCGGGAGGGCCGCCTAGGAGGCGAGCCACCAGTTGATCGATCGGAGAAGCACGACAGGAAGCATACCGCCAGCACGATGCTGACCTCGCTCGCCTGAGAGCGATCAGGTGGGAAGCGGCGACCAGCGCGAGCGCCGACCGCCAGCGCGAGCGCAGTCAGGCGCGGAGCATCTCCAGGTGCTCCGCAATCCGGCCGATCGCCTCGGTGAGCACGTCGACGTCGGGCAGGGTCACCAGGCGGAAGTGGTCCGGCTCCGGCCAGTTGAACCCGGTCCCGTGCGTGACCAGGATCTTCTTGTCGCGCAGCAGCCCGATGACGAACGCCTCGTCGTCGTCGATCGGGTACATCTCGGGGTCCAGGCGCGGGAAGCAGTACAGCGCGCCGCGCGGGCGCACGGACGTGACGCCGGGGATCTCGTTGAGCAGCTTGTCGGCGAGCATGGACTGCTCGTAGAACCGTCCGCCGGGCACGATGAGCTCTTCGATCGACTGGTAGCCGCCGAGCGCCGTCTGGATGGCGTGCTGGGCCGGCACGTTGGCGCACATGCGCATGTTCGACACGAGGGTCAGGCCCTCGAGGAAGTCGGCCGCGCGGTGCTTGGGGCCGGAGATCATGGCCCAGCCCGACCGGTAGCCGGCGATCCGGTAGGCCTTGGACAGCCCGCTGAACGTGATCGTCAGGACGTCGTCGCCGGCGAACGTGGCCGTGTGGTGGTGGGTCGCACCGTCGAACAGGATCTTCTCGTAGATCTCGTCGCTCAGCAGGACCAGGTCGTGCCTGCGCGCCAGCTCCGCCAGCCCCTTGACCG
Source organism: Promicromonospora sp. NPDC057138 (assembly GCF_042670845.1). Taxonomy (NCBI): domain Bacteria; kingdom Bacillati; phylum Actinomycetota; class Actinomycetes; order Micrococcales; family Promicromonosporaceae; genus Promicromonospora; species Promicromonospora sp. NPDC057138. The sequence continues at coordinate 116,430 of NZ_JBHUUX010000010.1, forward strand.
TGGCCTCGCTGTACACGGCGCCGGTCGGGTTGTTCGGGTTGATGATCACCAGCGCCCTGGTGGCGGGGGTGATCAGCGACTCGATGTGCTCCAGGGACGGGTTCCAGCCGTTGTCCTCGTCGCAGCGGTAGTGGACGGGCCGGCCGCCCTGCAGGCTTACGGCCCCGGTCCACAGCGGGTAGTCGGGCGCGGGGACCAGCACCTCGTCGCCGTCGTCGATCAGGGCCTGCAGCACCATGCCGATCATCTCGGAGACGCCGTTGCCGATGTACACGTCCTCGACGCGGGTGTCGAGGCCGTGCGTCTGGTAGTAGTTCGCGACGGCGGTGCGGGCCGAGTAGATGCCGCGGCTGTCGCTGTAGCCCTGCGCCTCGGGCAGGTGGTGGATCATGTCCGCGAGGATTGCCTCGGGCGCGTCGAAACCGAACGGCGCCGGGTTGCCGATGTTCAGCTTGAGGATCTTGTGGCCCTCGGCCTCCAGCCGGTACGCCTCCTCGAGAATCGGACCCCGGACGTCGTACCGGACGGACTTCAGCTTGCGGCTCTGCCTGATCTCTCGCACCCCCATATGGTCGCAGGTCCGGGGGAGCGGCGGCGCGCGGTGACCGCCGGCGAGACACCGGTCGGGACGGTTCCCCGAACTTCACCCGGTCGGCGGCGCCGGTCAGCCAGCCCGCGATCCGCGGCGGCAGTAGCCTCCAGTCAGGGGTCCTCGGGCGGGCGACGGGCAGCCCTGCCCACACGGATGAACCCGGACAGGTACTCATGGTCGAGGACGACAGGCTCGCGCGGATTGCCGCCGCATTCGGCAGGCAGGGCCTCGTCGTGGTGGTGGTCCTGGTGCTGCTCGCAGGGGCGGGCGGGACGCTCTACGGCGCGGCGCACCTCGTGGCGTGGTTTGCCGCCTGGCCCGACGAGGGCTGGCCGCGGCAGGTGCCCGCCCGCGCCGTCCTTGTCGGGGTGGCCAGCGCCTGCGTGACGTGGCTGTGCTACCGGGTGATCCGCCGGCTGGGCGACGACGAGACGGACGACTGACGGGCCGGCGTCGGCGGCCGGGTCAGCCCTGCACGAGACGCGCCGGGAACCCGCCCGTCGCCACCGGCCCCCAGCGCTCGATGGTGATGCGCACCAGCGACTTGCCCTGCTCGACCATCGCCGCACGGTACTCGTCCCAGTCCGGGTGCTCCTTGCCCGCGGCCGCGCGGAAGTAGTCGACCAGCGGCTCCACCGACTCGGGGATGTCCAGCACCTCGGCGGTGCCGTCCACCTGGACCCACGCCTCGTTGAAGCCCTCGCCGAGCGCCATGAACGACGCCGCCGGCCGCTCCTTCAGGTTCCTCGCCTTCGCGCGCTCCGGGTACGTCGAGACGACGACGCGCCCCTCCGGGTCGACGCCGTACGTGACGGGGCTGAGCTGCGGGGCGCCGTCGGCCCGGCTGGTCACGAGGATCCCGTTGCGGCGCGAGCGGAGGAACTCGAGGAGCTCGTCGCGGGTCACTGTGGAGTTGGTGGCGATTGTCCTGGGCATGCGCAGCAGGCTACGCCAGGTGCGCATGCCCAGGACGGAGCGGTCAGACGCCGGCGGGGCTCGGGGCGGACGGCGCGGGCGTGGCCGGGCTGGGAGCCTCGGGACCGGGGCCTGCCGGGTCCGGTGCGCCCGCCACGGCCGCCGGCGCGTCCTCGCTCGGCTGCCCGAGGATCCACTCGGTGGAGAACAGCACCTTGTCCGTGAGCCGCAGGATCTCGTCCCGGATTCCGATGTGCGGGGTCGAGAACGCGAGCCGGGCGATGGACTGCTTGCCGGGTGCCTCGGCCCAGTAGTCGATCAGGAGCAGGGGGAGATCCTGGCCGCCGACCTCCTCCGCGCCCTGGCTCTGCCGGATGTGCCGGAGGAACGGCCCGGACAGCGTCTCGGTGCGGGTCAGGACGCCCTCCTGCCCGAGGTCGGAGTTGAGACGGTCCTGTACCCGCTGCAGGTGGCTCGCCGTCCCGGCCTCGGGCCCGAGGTCGTGCCAGTAGAGGGTCAGGTTCAGGGCGAGGGTGGCGGCGTCGCCGGGGAGCAGCAGGTAGGCCATGATCTTGCCGCCGGCGGCCTCGGCCTTGTCGGCGACCTCGATCATCTTCTCGCGCAGGTCGCGGCGCAGGGGAGCGGAGCGGTCGCCCAGCTTGACCGTCTGCTGCTTGACGATCTCGCGGATCTGGCGCTCACGCTGCTCGGGCTCGTCGAGCTCGATCATGGCCCAGTGGTCGGGCAGGTTCAGCTCGATGCCGATGCCGCGATACCCGCCGGGGTCGTCGACCGTGCCCAGGGCGTGCAGAGCCTCGCCGCTGATCCCGGTGCCCGTCTCGTCGAACAGGCCGGTCGGGTCGTCGGCGGGCGGCTCGGGGTCGAGCGCGGCCAGGACCTCCTTGACCTCGAACGTCATGGCGCTGGGCCCCGCGGGGTCGATGACCACCTGCTGCAGCGCGGCGCCGTGCCGGGTGATGAAGGGGGCCAGCGAATCGCGACGGCGCAGGCTGAAGGCCCGGTCGGGGGCGTCCTGGAGAAACGCCGACAGCGTCTGCGTCGAGGAGAACAGGTGCAGCTGGTAGGGCTTGTCCGAGCCCTCCGGCGTGGGGAACACCTGTACCTGGGGCGTGCCGTCCTCGCGATCGAGGATCGGGACGACGACCACGTCGTCCCGCAGGTTCCGGCCGACGGCGGCGCGGTCGCCGGTGGCGAGGGCGAGGGCGAGCGCCACAGACCCGACGTCGGACCGCGGGGCGACGGAGGCGGGGGGCCGCTGACCGTCGGGCTGTGTGGCGCCTTCCTGGGCTGGAACATCCGTCATGCCTGTTTATCTCCTGTGGTCGTTGTGGTCGGGACGCCGTGGAGGCGATCAGCCGTTCGGCCTGGCCAGCTTGAAGAGGCGGGCCAGCTCGTCGTAAAGCTCGTCCACGATGGCGTAGCCGGCCTGACCGGGGTTCGGCAGCTGGAACAGGAATGACGTACCGATCACGGTCTTCACCGCCTCGTCTCCGGCTCGGAGATGGTCGTTGAGGAACCTGAGCACCGCACGCCAGTCGAGCTGGTCGGCGGTCGAGTCCCCGGTGGCGTCCGCCACGTACGCCGCCACTACCTTCGGCGTCACGTCCACACCAAAGTAGACGTGGGCGAGGAACGTGTCCGGATCGTCGTAGTAGAAGTCGATGTTCTCGCCGAGGCTGGGGAAGGCCTCGGCTAGCTCGAGGGCGAAGCTCTCGTCGGACTGTGTCACTTGCAACCACCAATTCCGTAGGCGCCCAGGCTTCCCTTGTACTGCCCGGCGTGCGCGTCGTCGATCGCCGAGATCATTCCCTTGACGGCGGGTCTGTCGACGTCGGTCAGCGGGATCACCTTGGCCTTGCTGCGGGACGGTCCGATCGGCACGCCGTCCCTCATCTTGATGAGGCGGTTCTGGTACTGCTGCGTGCTCTTGACGTGATCCACGCCCTCGGTCAGCTGCCCCGTGAGGACCTCGTTGTTGGCGGCTGCCAGGGCCGTCCCGTCGCCGATCGGGTTGGCGCTGTTCACCCCGTGCGACAGCGCATCAAGGATGTTCTGAACGGGCTCGCTGTAGCCACCCGAGTTGTGGACGAGCACGGGCACGTCGCCAGCGAGGACATAGTAGGTATGGTCCGTCGCCACGCGGAAGTTGTAGACGGTTTCCGATCGCGCCTCGACGTCGATGCTGTCGAGCGCTACGGGACCGTTCGCGGTGACGAGCATGTCCCCGGGGCGAAGGTCGGCGGCCGTGGTCCAGCCTCGCTCGTGCACCATGAACGGGTGCTCTGCGGTCGTGGTGAGGATCGCGCCGGCGATGGTGAGGTGGTGGAGGGCCGTCGTGTGCCGTACGAACGTCTCCTCGACGATGCGCAGCTCGTCCCGACCGGTGGCCACGTTCCGGGCCCAGACCTTGTCCTCGACCTGGATCTCCTCGATCGGCTTCTCGCCGTCCGCGGTGCGGATCATCGTCCCAGCGGTGAAGCATGCGCCGAACCTGAACTTGCACCAGGCGTTCTTCATGCCCTGCTTGAAGCCGCCCTTGAACGCTCCCTTGGCGATGGCCTTGGACAGCCCGGTCGCGGCCTTGGCAGCGGCACCCAGACCGATCACCGAGAGGGCGGCCCCGGCGATCGCGATCCCAGCCTCAGCCCAGGAACGCTCACCCGTGGCGGCCAGGGTGATGTTCGCGACCGCACTGACGATCGCCGCCACCGCCGCTATCACTATGAGTACTCCGGCCAGGGCGGTGCCCACGACGGGGATGAACGCGACGACGATCGCGAGGATCCCCGCGATGGTGGAGATCATGTCGGCGATGTCCGCGATCGCGGCGACCAGCTTGGAACCCCAGTTGTCCCACCACCCGTCGTTCAGGTCGTCGGATGAGGTGATCTCCTCGATGCGGTCGACCGCATGCTCCGCGGCGCGGTCCCGGTCGGAGACGGCGGACTCGACGGTGCCCTTCGCGCTGGAGATCGTCCCGGCTGCCTCGTCGGCGTCCCCACCGGCCTGGTCGGCTTTTTGCTGGTACTCCTGCTTCTCCGTCTCGTCCTTCGCCGAGTCGGCCAGCTCCTGCCACCGGTCCTTGGACCCCGACGCCGACTGCGCAGCGTCCTGCGCATCCCTGGCCCGCTCCAACGCCGCCAACGTCTCGCCCTGCACCCGCTCCAACGCCGAGGCATACCCGATCAACGCGTCACCGGCCGCCACATACCGGGAGTGGGCCTTACGGATCTCACCGATGGTGTCTTCCTTGGCCTCCATCAGAGAATCCACAGCCTGCGAGATCGTCCCGTCCACATCCAGCCGAGACATCGCCGACGCGGCGTTGTCGATCGACCGCGCAACCTCCTGATACTCCTGCCCACCGGAGAGCACCAGCACCGGATCACCCGGCGTCGGATCGGAGTCCAACCCCACCGGCGACCAGTCAGACGGCCTCACTGCGGACCCGTCGACGACGGAGCCGCACTCTCACCCTCAAGCGACTGACCCAGCTGCTTGTCGATATCCGTGAACGCCTGCGCCACCTGCGTCGACGCATCCGCCAGCTTCCGCAAGTTCTCCGTCATCTTCGCCCGCGTGTCATCCCACTTATGCGCAAAATCACGCACCACACCCGAGAGCCCCTCATGACCCACCGCATCCGCGATCCGATCACTGTTCGCATTCGCGTTCTCGAACTCGTTCGCCACCGTCGTCAAACTCGACCCCAGCTCACGCACCGCATCCAGATCAATCCGCAGATCAGCCATCGACCCACACCTCCCGTCCATCCGCGGCCCGCCCGGGCCATCGTCCGACACCACTACTGAGCAGCGAGAATACTGACCTGAAAGCGGCAACGCCACGAAAAAGTTCGCCCTCGGCGGAGGATGGGCCGCTCAGTTCCGGCCGGATCGTCCGCCTGACGGGTTGTCCACAGGGCGGAGCTCGCCGGTCGGCCCAAACGACTAGACTCTGAGCGCGCCCTCGGGCGCCCCACACGTCGTCGTCCCGCCCGGCAGGGTGCCCGACGACGAACCCACCTTCCGTACGAAAGGAACCTCTCCGTGCTCCGCACCCACACGGCCGGCTCACTACGAGCCGAGCACATCGGCCAGACCGTCACCCTCACGGGCTGGGTCGATCGCCGCCGTGATCACGGGGGAGTGGCCTTCATCGACCTGCGCGACGCGTCCGGCATCGCCCAGGTCGTCGTCCGCGACGAGGAGATCGCCCACCCGCTGCGCGCCGAGTACGTGCTGCAGGTGACCGGTGAGGTCGGCCGCCGCCCCGAGGGCAACGCCAACCCGAACCTCGCCACCGGCGAGATCGAGATCGTCGCGACCGAGGTCGTCACGCTCAACGAGTCTGCCCCGCTGCCGTTCCAGGTGTCGACCGCGCTCGCCGACACCGAGGTGATCGGCGAGGAGGCGCGCCTCAAGCACCGCTACCTGGACCTGCGCCGTCCCGCTCCGGCCGCCGCGCTCCGGCTGCGCTCCAAGGTGAACCAGGCCGCGCGCGCCGTGCTCGACGCTCAGGACTTCGTCGAGATCGAGACCCCGACCCTCACCCGCTCGACGCCGGAGGGCGCCCGCGACTTCCTCGTCCCGGCCCGCCTCGCGCCCGGCTCCTGGTACGCCCTGCCGCAGTCGCCCCAGCTGTTCAAGCAGCTCCTGATGGTCAGCGGCATGGAGCGCTACTACCAGATCGCCCGCTGCTACCGCGACGAGGACTTCCGCGCGGACCGGCAGCCGGAGTTCACGCAGCTCGACGTCGAGATGAGCTTCGTCGAGCAGGACGACGTGATCGCCCTGGCCGAGCAGATCCTCGGTGCGCTGTGGGACCTGATCGGCCACAAGATCACGACGCCGATCCCGCGCATCACCTTCCACGAGGCGATGCGCCTGTACGGCACGGACAAGCCGGACCTGCGGTTCGGCAACCCGATCGTCGAGCTCACCGACTACTTCAAGAACACGCCGTTCCGCGTGTTCCAGGCGGAGTACGTGGGCGCCGTCGTCATGAAGGGCGGGGCAGCGCAGCCGCGGCGCCAGTTCGACGCCTGGCAGGAGTGGGCCAAGCAGCGCGGCGCGCGCGGCCTCGCGTACGTGACGTTCTCGGAGGAGGGCGAGCTGGGCGGCCCGGTCGCCAAGAACCTGTCCGACGGCGAGCGCGAGCACCTCGCCACGGTGACGGGCGCGGCCCCGGGCGACGCCGTGTTCTTCGCCGCGGGCAAGACGTCGGAGGCGCGCGCCCTGCTCGGCGCGGCCCGGCTCGAGATCGCGCACAAGACCGGCGAGATCGACGAGGACGCCTGGTCGTTCGTGTGGGTCGTGGACGCGCCCCTGTTCAAGCCGGCCGGCGAGGACGACGACGTCGACCTCGGCTCGTCCGCCTGGACCGCCGTCCACCACGCCTTCACGTCGCCGACCCCGGAGTGGATCGACACGTTCGAGAAGAAGCCGGGCGAGGCCCTGGCCTACGCGTACGACATCGTGTGCAACGGCAACGAGATCGGCGGTGGCTCGATCCGTATCCACCGCCGGGACGTGCAGGAGCGCGTCTTCGAGGTGATGGGCATCGGGCACGAGGAGGCCGAGGAGAAGTTCGGCTTCCTGCTCGACGCCTTCGCGTTCGGCGCCCCGCCGCACGGCGGCATCGCGTTCGGCTGGGACCGCATCGTGGCGCTGCTGACGAAGTCGCCGTCGATCCGCGACGTCATCGCGTTCCCGAAGTCGGGCGGCGGGTACGACCCGCTGACCGCGGCGCCGGCCCCGATCACGCCCGAGCAGCGCAAGGAGGCCGGCGTGGACTTCACGCCGGACGACGCCGCGCCCGTGGCGGCCGCCCGCGCGTGACCCGGCTGGGCGGCCACGGGCTCGACCACGTTTTCCTCCGGGTGCGCTCTCGGGCCTTCTCCGAGGTCACGCGGTCGTGGACGGACAGCACCGGGCCGGACGACGCCGGTGCGGCTGCCGTCGTCGAGCTCGCAGACCTGACGGGCGAGCAGACGGGCATGGCGTTCACCGCCGTCGGCGAGCCGGAGCGGCTGGCGAGGCTGCTGGGCGCGATCGTGCCCGACGGCACGGTCCGGAGCGTGTCGGCGACCCGCGGTACCGGGGCCCTGGCCGGGGAGATCCTCTCCGGCTGGGGCCTCGGGCCCGCCGCCACCTGGGACAGGATGGTCACGGAGACCGCGCCTCCCGTGCTCGATCCCGGCAGGGCGGCCGTGGTCGAGCTCGACCTGGACCGCGACGCCGACGAGATCGCGGACCTGCTCGCCGAGGCCAACCCGGGCGCGCGTCAGGCCGTGCGCGGTCCCGCCGCCCGCCGCGCCCACTGGTACGGGGCACGACTGCCGTCGGCCGCTCCACGAGGACCCGCCGGCACGCTCGTCGCCGCCGGATCGGCCACCCCGGTCCCGGGCGGCGGCGTCCACCTGGGCTCGATCGGGACCCTGCCCGCGTTCCGCGGCCGGGGGTACGCGGGCGCACTGACGGCGCGCATGACCGCGGACGGCGTCGCCGGGCACGGGCTGGTCACGCTCGGGCTGTACGACGACAACGTCGCCGCGCGCCGCGTCTACGAGCGGCTCGGTTTCGTCCTGGCGCACGAGGTCGAGACGTGGCAGCACATCTGATCTGCACGTTTGCCGCGCAGGTCTGCGCTCAGGCTGGTTAAGTGGTGGAGGGGCGCCGGTCCCGACGCCCTCTGGCTCTGTGAGCAGGAAGGCAGCCTGATGACCCAGAACGACGGTGGCACGCCGTACGAGCCCACGCCGGATCCCGAGACGCCGCCCACGCAGCCTCTGCCTGATGCCTCGCGGGGCGCGGAGGAACCGGCGGGCGCCCCGCAGGAGCCGGCCCCGGCCGGTCCCGGCACAGGCGCCCCCTCCGAGCAGAGCGGCGCGAACGTGCCCTCCGGTCAGCCGGTGGCCCCCTACGGTCAGCCGAACGCCCCCTACGGCCAGCCGGGAGCCCCCGTGACGTCCCAGCAGGGATACGCGCAGTCCCCGCCCAAGAACGACCTGGCCGTCTGGTCGCTGATCACGGGCATCCTGAGCTTCGTGTTCTGCCCGCTGCTGCTCGGCATCGCCGCGATCATCACGGGGACCATGAGTCGTAAGGCCGCCGACCAGGGCCTGGCGAACAACCGCGGGATGGGCACCGCCGGCCTGATCCTGGGCTGGGTCAACGTGGCGCTGGTGGTCGTCGGCATAGTGCTCTTCTTCGTCCTGCTGGCGGCCGGGCTGTTGTCCGGTGGCTTCGGCGACTGGGGCGACTGGGGCAACATGAACGACATGGACCGCTACAGCGACTACTGAGCCTCTGACCTGCGTGGACCTTGGGTAGATCTACCCGTGCGGCTTTCCCGCCGCACGGGGCCTCTGCCTGTAGGTTTGGCTCCTCCGGGCCGCACCAGCACAGGCCCACCGTAAGCAGAGAGGCAGCACGATGACCCAGCCTGACGGCGGCCAGTCGCCCTACGACCCGCCGCAGCAGCCGCAGCCCGAGCAGGGGCAGCCGGCCACACCGCCGCCGGGCGCAGTTCCCGGGCAGCCCGCGCCGTACCAGCAGCAGCCGTACGAGCAGCAGCAGTACCCGCAGCAGTACCAGCAGCAGCCGTACCAGCAGCAGGCGCCGGTCTACGCACAGGGTGGCCAGCCCGCCCCCTACGGGGCCGCACCGCTGCCGAAGAACAACCTCGGCGTGTGGTCGCTCGTGCTGGGCATCCTGGCCGTGCTGGGCTGCGGCATCCTCACCGGTATCGCGGCGATCGTCACCGGTCACAAGAGCCGCAAGGCCCAGCGGGAGGGCCAGGCCGACAACGGCGCCATGGGCCTCGTGGGCATCATCGCGGGCTGGGTCGGCATCGCGTGGACCACGGTCCTGGTCGGCTTCCTCGCCGTCGGCGCGATCATGGCCGCCACGGCCGTCAACGACCCGGCGTTCCAGGACAGCATCGAGCAGGAGCTCCAGGAGAGCTACGAGCAGGATCTCGGCGACACCGGTCAGACCATGGATCCTGAGCTCGAGGAGCTCATGGACGAGCTCGAGAACCTCGAGAACGGCTGAGTCCTCTCCCAGCCGTCGGTCGGCCCGCCGCATCCGAGGTGAGTTCTCCCTCGGAGGTGCGGCGGGCTGACCCGTCCTCTCCCGTCCGCGCCGCGTGGCGCGGCTGAGCCCGGAAGGCAGCACGATGACCCAGCCCGACGACGGGTACTCCCCGAACGACTCGCCGAACCAGCCGGCTGTCCCGCAGCCGCCCGGGGAGCAGCCGCAGTCCCCGCCGATGCCCCCGCCCGTGCCGTCGTCGCCGCCCGCCGGCCCGGCGTACGGGCATCCCGTGCAGTATCCGTCGGGCCAGCCGTCCCCAGGCGCTGCGGGCCAGCCCGTGCAGTACCCCTCGGGCCAGTACCCCTCAGGTCAGTACCCGTCAGGTCAGTACCCCTCGGCACAGCTGCAGCCCTACGCGCCGCAGGGCCCGCCCCAGTACCAGTACGCACCCCCGCCGCAGTACGGCTACGCGCCCCCGCCGCCGAAGAACGACCTGGGCGTGTGGTCGCTGGTGACCGGCATCCTGAGCTGGATCCTCTGCCCGCTCGTCCTCGGCGTCGTCGCGATCGCCACCGGGAACGCCAGCCGGAAGGCGGTCCGGGACGGCCTGGCGAACAACCCCGGGTCGGCGACGGCCGGACTCATCCTGGGCTGGATCAATGTGGCGCTGGTCGGTGCCTTTGTGCTCTGGTGGCTCGCCATCCTGATCTTCGGGCTCATCGGCGCGGCGTTCACGGTCTCCCAGACATGACCCCGATCAGGCCGCGCGGCGCGGGACACCGCGCCCCGGCACACACGACGTGGAAGGTAGGAGCATGACCCAGCCCGACGAGTGGAAGTCGCCGTACGACCCGCCGCAGCAGAACACCCCGGGGCCGGTTCCCGACCCCGCGCCCGCCCCGGGCCAGGCCGGCGTTCCGAGCCCGTACCAGCAGGACCCGCAGCAGCCGTACCAGCAGCAGCCGTACCAGCAGCCCTACGAGCAGCCGTACCAGCAGGACCCCGGGAACCAGCTCGGCCAGTACCAAGCCCAGCCGCCGCAGTACGGCACGCCCTACGAGTACACCGCGCCTCCCGAGAAGAACGCCCTCGGTGTGTGGTCCCTCGTGCTGGGCATCCTCAGCGTCGTCATGCTGTTCAGCTGCCTCGTCGGGTTCCTCGCTGCCATCCCCGCCCTCATCACGGGATACCTGAGCCGCAAGGCGCAGCGGGAGGGCCTGGCGAACAACGGCGGGCTCGCGCTCGGCGGCATCATCACCGGCTGGGTGACCATCGGCCTGACGATCCTCGCGGCCGTCGGGATCGGCGTGCTGTTCACCATCCCGGAGTTCCGGGAAGGCTTCTTCAGCGACACCAGCTACGACTACTGACAGGCCGGCCGCGGGTCGTCACGCACCCGCGGCCGCGTCGGCGACGTAGCCGTCGGGGCGGACCAGCAGGGTGGTGGCGCCGCCGTCGGCCCGGCGGGTCAGGACGCGTTCGGCGGGGTCGACCTCGCCGAACGCGGCGGGCAGCTCCGGGGCCGGGGCACCCGCCGGGGCGACGAGGACGAACTGGCCCACCCGCAGCGCCTCGGCGAGGCGCGAGCCGCCATCGAGCGGCAGGTCGCGTGCCCTGGTCCCGATCAGGGGGTGCGCGCCGCGCGGCCGCGGGTACGCGATGCCCAGGGCGGAGATGAAGCCCGCGGCGCGGCGCCGGATCGGCGCGGCCCGCGACGCGATGCCGATGCCGACGGCGCCCGCGACCGCCGCGAGCGGTCCCCGGCTGGTCGCCGCCCGCAGGATGCCGCCGCTCGCGCGCAGGACCTGCTTGCCGACGGGGTGCCGCTCGGCGTCGTAGCTGTCGAGGACGGCGGCGCCCTCGGCGTCGGGCAGCCGGAGTGCCGCGGCGAGCTTCCAGCCAAGGTTCGCGGCGTCCTGCATGCCCGTGTTCATGCCGAGGCCGCCCGCGGGGCTGTGCACGTGCGCGGCGTCGCCGGCGAGGAGGACCCGGCCCTTGCGGTAGGTCGGCGCCTGCCGCTCGTCGGCGTGGAAGCGGGACAGGAAGCGCGGCTCGGACATGCCGAAGTCGTCGTGCAGGGTGGCGCGCGCGATGGAGCGCACCTCGTCGAGGTCGACGGGCTCGTCCTCGCTCACGTCGCGGTTGCCGTGCCAGCCGATGAACCGGTACCAGCCGTCGCCGAACGGCGCGAGGAAGCCGAGCGAGTCGTTGGCCACGGCGACCGTCAGGGCGTCGGCGGGCTCGCGGGCCAGCCGGACGTCGGCCAGGACCATCGAGCGGATGACGGCGCGGCCGGGGAACGGGATGCCGACGGCCTCCCGGACCGTGGAGCGGGCGCCGTCCGTGCCGACCACGTACCTGGCCCGCAGGTCCGGGCCGCCGGTGGTGGCGACAGTGACGCCGTCGGCGTCCTGGGTGAGCCCGGTGACCTCGGTGTCGTACCGGAAGACCGCGCCCGCCTCCTCGGCGCGGCGGCGCAGGAGCCGCTCCACCTCGTACTGCGGAACGACGAGCACGTACTGGAACCGCGACGGCAGGTCCGCCAGGCTGAAGGTGAGCCTCTGGAAGAGCCGGAGGCCCCGGACGGGCTGCCCCTTGGCGACCAGCTCGTCCGCGAGGCCACGTGCGTCGAGCACCTCGAGGCTGCGGGCATGGACGGCGAACGCGCGGGTGAGGTTGCTCAGGGCGGCCGGACGCTTCTCCAGCACGGTGACGCGTGTCCCCGCGATGGCGAGGTCTCCGGCGAGCAGGAGGCCGGTCGGCCCAGCTCCGACGACTATGACGTCCGTGTCCATGATGTCCTCCTCGAGTGGGCGGCCAACGGCTGTTTGCCAACGCTTGTTGACCAGCGTAGCGAGCGCTCCGGCCTGAAGTCAACGGATGTTGGCATACAGTTGTTGGCATGACAGGCACCGAAACACCGCGCCGCCGCTCCGACGCGACCCGCGCCGCGATCCTGGAGGCGGCCCGCGAGCGCTTCGCGTCCGACGGGTACGAGCGTGCGACGGTTCGCGCCATCGCGCACGACGCCGGCATCGATCCGTCCATGGTCATGCGCTATTACGGCTCGAAGGAGGGCCTGTTCGCGGCGGTGATCGACGTCGAGCTCGTCCTCCCTGACCTGGACGTGACACCGGTCGACGACGTCGGCGCCGTGCTCGTCGGGCACTTCCTCGACCTGTGGGAGAACGACAGCGTGCTGCAGACCCTCCTGCGCGTCGGCGTCACGAACGAGGCGGGGGCCGCGCGCATGCGCGACGTGTTCGCCGGCCAGATCCTGCCCCTCGCCGAGCGGTTCGTCGTGACCAGGAAGGACGCCGCGCGGCGCGCCGCGCTCGTGGCCTCGCAGGTGCTCGGCATGGCGCTCGTGCGGTACGTGCTGAAGTTCGGCCCCGCCGCGGACCTGTCCAGGAAGGACGTCGTCGCCTGGCTCGGACCCACCGTGCAGCGCTACCTGACGGCGGAGGCGCCGTGACCTGCCCGAACGGTTAAACGGTTAGGTCCATGTTCTCCGGGTCGGGTCGCGCCGTACGTTTCCGTGACCGCGCCGCAGACGTCGCACGAAACGGAGACCACGACATGACCATCGATTCTCCCGGCCCCACCGAGGCGATCAGGCCCGACGCCGTACCGACCGCCGCGCAGTCCCCGGCTCCTGGATCCACCGCGGACCCCGGTCCGCGTGCCGTACCCGCCTGGCGGTCGCTCGCGATGCGGGCCGCTCCCTTCGCGGGCTGGATCGTCACGCTGGCGCTCGCCGCGCAGCTCGCGCAGGGCGCGTACGGCCAGCTCACCGAGTCCGAGCGGTCCGTCGGCATGTTCGAGGCGATCGGCTACCCGGCGTCCGCCGTCCTCCTGATCGGGGTGCTGCAGGCGGTGGCGGTGGTGCTCTACGTGGTGCCGTGGACGGCGTTCCTCGGCGGCCTGCTGCTGACCGCCTACCTGGGCGGCGCCGTCTCCGCGCACATCCGCATGGAGGACTCGGTGGCACACGCGCTCACGCCCGTCCTGTACGCCGTCGCGGTCTGGGCCGCGCTGTTCCTGCGCAGCGAGCGCATCCGCTGGGCCGTCCTGACCGGGCGCTGATCTCGTCGGGGCGCGGCGTGGCTCACGACAACGGCGCCGTGAGTCACGTTGCGCCCCGGCGTCAGGCCATGGCAAGATTTCACCTGCTCCTGCGGGCGTTCCGCGGTGTGAGGGAGCGATCCGAAGGACTGTGATGACAGGCATCTCCCGGTACGAGACCACCTCGCGCTGACGCCTGCCCTGCTGCACCCTCCGTTGCGGTACCCGGCGTCGGCATTCGCCACCACCCGGGAGTCCTGCTGTGTTGCTCAATCCTTCTGTCGTGCTGCACGACGTCACCTTCGCCTGGCCTGACGGCGCCGTCGCGCTCGATCACGTCTCCGGTTCCTTCGGCCGCGGCCGCACCGGCCTGACCGGCCTCAACGGCGCCGGCAAGTCCACCCTGCTGCGCCTGGTCGCGGGCTTGCTCACACCCACGTCCGGAAAGATCACGCTGAGCGGCACCGCCGACTACCTGCCGCAGCGGATCACCCTCGACGTGCACGCCACGGTCGCCGACCTGCTCGGCATCACGCCCGTCGTGCGCGCGCTGCGCGCCATCGAGTCGGGTGACGTCGACGCCGCGCACTTCGACGCCGTCGGCGACGACTGGGACGTCGAGGAGCGCGCGGTCGCCCTGCTCTCGGCCACCGGCCTGCCCACCGGGCTGGACCGGTCCGTCGCCAGCCTGTCCGGCGGCGAGGCGGTGCTCACCGCGATCACCGGCGTCCGGCTGCGCCAGTCGACCGGGAGCGCGTCGGTCGCCCTGCTCGACGAGCCGACGAACAACCTCGACGGCGACGCCCGCGAGCGCCTGTACGAGCTGGTGCGGGGCTGGCGGGGTGCGCTCGTCGTCGTCTCGCACGACCTGGCGCTGCTGGAGCTGACGGACGAGACGGCCGAGCTGCGTGCGGGGTCGCTGACGACGTTCGGCGGCCCCTACTCGGAGTACCGCTTGTGGCTGGAGGTGCAGCAGGAGGCTGCGGCGCAGTCGCTGCGCGCGGCCGAGCAGACGCTGCGCCGCGAGAAGCGGCAGCGGATCGAGGCGGAGGAGCGGATCGCGCACAGCGAGCGCAAGGGCCGTAAGGACGCCGCGAACAACAAGTACGTCAAGGCGGTGGTCAACGACCGGCGCAACAGCGCGGAGAAGTCGCAGGGGTCGCGCCGGGGGATGCTGGACGACAAGGTCGAGGCCGCGCGTGCGGCGGTCGACCAGGCGGAGCGCGCGGTGCGCGACGACGACCGGATCTCCGTGGACCTGCCGGACCCGGGGGTGCCGGCGGGTCGGCGGCTGGCGGTGCTGCGGGGTGCGGACGGCCGGGAGATCGTGCTCCAGGGCCCGGAGCGCATTGCGCTGACGGGCCCGAACGGCGTAGGCAAGACGACCCTCCTGGAGCACCTGCTGTCCACCACCCCTCCGGCCTCGTTGAGTGCTGGGTATTTGTCGAGTGGAACCGGTTCCACTCGACAAATACCCAGC